>JAZSIB010000216.1:0-22793 GCA_045533585.1 Lachnospiraceae bacterium
CGGCAAACTTTAACTCCCTACGGTTCAATATGTACTCATAGATGGTGAAGCTGTCGGTATATGCACTCACTGCCTCCATCTTCTCAACTACCGCACTCCGCAGTTGTTTGAGATCTTTTGCAAGTTCACATTTATTTTTTCCCTCAAAATAATCTGCAATCAATCCGCGTAGCTTTGCAGTCATGTCCTTATCCATATCCTGGCCTTCACGGCACTGCTCGTACAGATTGTAATCGTAAATCGGAAATTGAAGCTGTGCGTACCTGTGATACGTATCTATCATCTTCGAGAGTAATGCTTTTATATCTTTTTGTTTTGCCATATATCCTCCAATAATTTAGTCAATCACTTCACATGAGAATGGGTGAACAGATGGTCCGAACAGTATTCGTAGTTTCCGTTACACTTGGAACAGAAACGGAATTCCAGATTGTCATCGTCCAACTCGGAGCGACCGCAGACCGCACATTTGTGTCGGGTAATCACAGTGTGTCCGTCACGGTATACCGCCTGTCCCCTGGATTGCTCCGCATTGCGGATTTCCCTCTTAAACGCTGCTTTCCGTTTCATCTGTGCAGGTGAAATCCGCTTATAATTTCTCGTCATGAAGAAGAATATCAGGAAGTTTGCCATCGCAACCACAACGGTAAGTGCAAAACCGATAAAAATCAGTTGTCCGGTGCGGATTCCGAGACTCACATTTGATATCACCTGATAGCCCATCAACGCTCCGTAAATCCACGCAAGATACTTTACTTTAATCGGAATCAGGAAAAATAAAGTAAACTGCATATTCGGACACATTGCCGCAAACGCAAAAAACAATGACTGATTAATATACTCAATTCCAATCGGATAACTCAATCCGGTAAATGCATAGAAAATCACAACAGCCAGTATATTAAATATAATTCCCATTAGGAAATATAAGTTAAACAAAAAGCTGCCCCATGCATTCTCCAGTGAAGTACCAATCATGTAATACAAATACACGCTAATCAGGACAAAGAACACATTGCTGTCCGGCGGCTGGATTAAGAAGGTGACCAGACGCCATACCTGACCCTGCATGATTTTGGGGATGTCTAACGCAAGCCATGCATAATAAAAATCCGGCATTATCATCGTCAGTACAAAACCGATTGCATAAAGAATCACGATATACTTCATCAGATTCGATATCGCGTACTTACCAAATTTACGTTCCGCTTTATATAACCACTTCATAACTTCCTCACAATTCAGAAAACAATATTACCTTCAGCCTGCTTCGTATCTGATCCGACTCGGAGTAGGCTTTTTTACAGCAACATACTAACGTAACTCATCATAGGTATTTTATCCCGTGCTGTCAAATAGTTTTCCCTTGATTTCATAAAAGTTTAACAAACAGCAAAAGTTTCCTCAGTCAAACTTTCGCATCTGTAATTTACGGTTCTCAAACACCGCATAATACTTGAATCCGATACTTTTAAGCAGTTCCTCCACCCAGTCAAAGTACAGCGCTACGCCATCCGCCACATGTGCATCCGAACCGACGGTAATCAATTCTCCCCCCAGTTCACGGTAACGCGCCAGCACTTCACGACCGGGATTGGGCGCATTCGTCCCATAGGACGGTGTCAGTCCCTTCGAGTTAATCTCCAGGGCTTTGCCACGTGCAATCAGTTCTTTTAACATCGGCTCAATCAGCTCCGCATAATCACGATATGTATACTGTGATTTATCTCCGTTCGCATAGCGGATCAGATAGTCCAAATGTCCGTAGGTGTCGAAGAATTCATTATTTACAATGTTTTTCAATCCGGAGGTAAAATACATCTCCATCCCTTCACGCTGGGTTCTGTTTTCCCAAAACTCCGGGTATACCGGGTCCACATAGACCATCTGATGCGTCGAACCGATGACAAAGTCAAACGGATTCTCATTTACCAATGTGCGATACCGTTCCCGCACGGATTCCAACAAGTCCGGTTCGTCCCTTAGTCCCAACTCAATCCCAATGCGGACATTAAACTTCCCCGCATACTGCTCCTTCAAGCGCAACAGGCATTCAAAATACTTCGGTACATCCACCTCAAACATTCCTGCCGGTTCATACCAGTATTCGTAATCCATATGGTCTGTAAAACACAGGGTGTCCAGCCCCTTGCTCATCGCATACTTTATAATATTTTCCGGTTTCTCCTTCGAATCGCCGGAAAAATGACTGTGTACATGATAATCTGCTCTAATCAATATTATATTCCTTCTGCCTTTCTAAATTATCGCTCTTACATCAGCTACAGCTTATCGATTCACTTGGATTCCAACAGCTCAGTACAGCCTATTCATACTCTAAGTTCTCTCATCGGTTACACAAGTTGTAACTTTGGTTCTCTTCCGTCCGCTACCAGCGAATAGTTCGTATAGTATACCACAAATCCCGGACGTCCGCCGCCCGGCTTACGGATATTTTTCTTCAAGGTGTAATCGACTTCCACCTTCTCCGCCCCTCTTGCAGAAGAATAATACGCAGCCAATGCACCGGCTTCCTCATAGACACGGTCCGGCATCTCCTCGCCCTTTGCCTTCACCAGCACATGGGAGCCCGGAATCCCCTTCGCATGGAACCACCAGTCTCCACCTTCCCCGAGCTTGAAGGTAAGCTCCTCGTTCTGTATATTATTCTTTCCGACATAGATATCATATCCATCGGAAGAAATATAATGCAGGATATCAGCTGCTGCCTTGCTCACTGCCTGTTTTCCCTTGCCTGCGTTTTTTCCTTTTTTATTCGCATCCTTTGAGAACTTGTGAAGCTTCTTCACATAACCGCCGGCTGCCAGTTCTTCGCGAATCTGGGCACGGTCGCGTTCCGTTGCCGCAAGGTCCAGTGCGGTCCGTACCGAATCCAGATACCACACCTCGCTCTCCGTCTCCGGAATCAGCTTCTCCAGATTCTCCGCGGTACGCTTCTGCTTACTATAACGTTCAAAATAATGCTTCGCGTTCTCAATCGCAGTCATCGTCTCATCCAGCGGTATCGTAAGCTCCTGCCCGTCATAGTAATTCACCACGGTAAGCTGTTTTGCACCGGGCTCTGCCGTATACCCGTAGGTCGTCAGAAGTTCCCCGTACACCTTATACTTTTCACGCTTTTCCGTATCCCTGAGTTGTTGATTTTGCAGATCCAGTTTACGGATTGCACGCTCGTAAAACGTCGCAACCAACTTGCGAAGCTCCGCAGAATGCTGGCGGATATTCGCCGATTGATTCCGCGCCGCATAAAAGTGCTGCAACAACTTCGATACGGAGTCAAACGCTACCGCCTCCATATCGTTGTAACAGCGAAGTTCTGTTACTGCGTACTCTACCGGTTCTTCGTCCTTACAATACAACAGCGGTGTAAACTGCTTGTCCGCAATGACTGTCTTCAAGCGTTCAAAATGCTCCGCAAGTGCTGTCTTCTCCACATCCGACAAGGTATTTGCCGGACGATCCGCATCCACGCCTGCCCGGTAACAGAGCTCGTTTGCCGCCTGCGGACTGATGCCGTTCAGGGATTGATAGATTGCCTTTGCCGCAGGCATCGGCTTTGCCAACACGGTCTCCACAAAAACGTCTCTTCCCACGGTAAACGGGTCTGCCTTGTCGCCGGTATTCGGTATAAAATACTCTCTTCCCGGAAGCACCTCTCGCACCGAACTTACCATTCCGGATATATGACGGATACTGTCTACCACCTTCAGTTCTTCATCGCAGAAGATGATGTTGCTGTGCTTTCCCATGATTTCTACAATCAGATACTTCACGCAGACATCACCGAGTTCATTCAGATGCTCGATTTTGATGCGCAGGGTACGCTCAAATTCCGGCTGCTCAATCGTAAGAATCCTTGCGCTGTTCAGATATTTTCGAAGCAGCATACAGAAGTTCGGTGCCGTTAACGGCGCCGGCTTGTTCTCCTCGGTCAGGTACACGAGCGGAAGTCCCGCTCCCACCGATAAGAACAGACGGTACTGATCGTAGTTCTTTATCGTCAATATCAATTCTTCTTTTTCCGGCTGGCTTATCTTTACGATACGGCCACCCACCAGTTTTTCTCTTAGTTCCTCTGCGAGTGCAGAGATTACAATTTCATCAAATGCCATAGTTTTCCTTCATTCTGCGGATGCATCTGCAATCCGCTTTCCATCTTCTTTCCAGCAAATCAATCGCGGCCGCTACAAATTGTTCCACCGCCGAGCACAACATCTCCACGATAGAGCACCACTGCCTGTCCGGGTGTAATCGCACGCTGCGGCTCTATGAATTCCACCCGCAGCCTGTCCTCACCAATCGGATGCAGGATACAGGGTGCACCTTTGTGGCTGTAACGGATCTTCGCCACTACCTCGTCGCCTTCATGGAAACGTTCCACTGCCATACAGTTCAGACCGTCGCAGACGAGCTCCTTTTGGAACACCTCATCCCCGCTTCCGAGCACCACTTCGTTGCTCTCAGAACGTATTTCTTTTACGAACACAGGGCGTCCGAACGCACCGAGACCTTTTCTCTGCCCTACAGTATAGTTGATGATGCCTTCATGCATTCCCATCACTTCACCGCTCGTACTGATAAAGTTACCGGGCAGACTTTCCGCCCCTGTGTATTCCTTTATAAAGCTTACATAATCATGATCCGGAATAAAGCAGATTTCCTGACTGTCTTTTTTTTCTGCCACCGGCAAGCCGATTTCTTTTGCGATATCTCTTATGGTATCTTTTTCATAATCACCAAGCGGCATTAACGTAGATGCGAGCTGCTCCTGGGTCAGCCGGTACAGGGCATAGGTCTGATCCTTCGCACTGCTTGCAGCCCTGCTCACTGCAAAGCGTCCGTTCTCTAATGCAACAATCTTCGCATAGTGTCCGGTTGCAATGCCCCCTGCGCCAAGCTCCTTCGCCCGTGCCAGAAGTGCTTCCCACTTGATAAAGCGGTTACAGGCGATACAAGGGTTCGGCGTTCTTCCAAGCAAGTATTCTCTTGCGAAATAGTCCATTACAGCATGGCGGAATTCCTCTTGAAAATCCAGCGTCTGGAATTCAATTCCGAGCTGCTCTGCCACTCTTCCGGCATCCTGTGTCACATCAGCCGTACCGCTTTCCTCCTTCGGACACCACATCCGCATGGAAACACCGATCACCTCATATCCTGCTTTTTTCAACAGGTATGCCGCCACGGAAGAATCCACTCCGCCTGACATACCAACTACAATCTTCTTTCCCATTTCCGATGCTCCCCTGACATGTGTCCCTCCGGTCACAAACTTACCGTTTTTTTATCATATCCGCATAATCCTGTGACAAAGAGCGTGCTTTTGCTATGATTTCTTTCATCTTCTCTACGGTATAATCAATCTCTTCCTGCGTTGTCTCATGACTTAAGGTAAGACGAATTGAACCACGTGTCACCTCCGGCGGAAGCCCAATGGCAGTCAGAACATGCGATGGCTCTCTTGAACCGGTGGTACATGCCGAACCGCTGGACGCACAGATTCCTTCCATATCAAATAAAATCAACAACGCCTCTCCTTCGGTAAACTGGAAACAAAAGCTTGCATTGCCCGGCAGGCGCTGTGTGCGGTGTCCGGTAAGGCGTGCGTATGGAATCTCCGCCATCACTCGTTCAATCAGGTAATCCCGGAGGCGTTGCTGTTCCGTAATCCCGCTCTTCTTATCTTCCTGCAGACGTTCCATCGCCAGTTCTGCTGCCTTTCCAAAACCGACAATCGCCGGAACATTTTCGGTACCAGCCCTGCGTCCACGCTCCTGTGCACCACCATGCTGGAAGGATTGCAATTTTGTTCCTTCTTTTATATAGAGTGCGCCGACGCCCTTCGGTCCATGCAGCTTATGTGCACTGATGCTTAACAGATCCACTCCGAGCGCCTTCACATCAAGCGGAATCTGTCCGACCGCCTGTACCGCATCCGTATGGAACAAAGCGCCCTTTTCGTGCGCAATCTTACACAGTTCTGCAATAGGCTGGATGGTTCCGATCTCGTTATTGGCATACATTACGGACACCAGCACCGTATCATCCCGCATTGCCTTCAGGAGGTTTTTCGGTTCAACCAGTCCGTCTTCCCCTACCGGAAGATAACTAATCTCAAAGCCGCGTTTTTTCAGATAGTCACAGCTATGAAGAACCGCATGATGCTCGATGGAAGAGGTAATGATATGCTTCCCCTTGCTCTCCAACTGTTCCGCAACTCCGATCAGCGCCCAGTTATCGCTCTCCGTACCTCCGGAGGTAAAGAATATCTCTCTATGGTCACAGCCCAAGAGCGACGCCAACTGCCGCCTTGCCTGGTTTACTGCCTTTTTATTCTTCGTTGCAAGTTCATATAATCCGGATGGATTTCCATATTCTTCTGTTAGAAAAGGAAGCATTGCTTCAACTACAGCGGCTGCCGGCTTCGTGGTGGCAGCATTGTCCAGATACACCAGTCTTTTCTTTTCCATACCTTTCCCCATTCCGAGAACGTTTTCCGTCCGGGACAAAAGAACCCGACTTTATATAGTATGCAATTTTTCCTGTCCTGTGTCAACCTTTGAACCCCTTTCTTACATAATAAAGAACGGCTTTTCATATCTTATAACACTACTGTTTGCCCCCCCTTTACAATCCTATTTCATTCCCGGAGGTTCCATGAAAAAATCCGCCATCATAAAAGGCACCCTTATCCTGACTGCTGCCGGTCTGATTACCAGAATCATCGGCTTTGTTTACCGTATCTATCTTTCCAATGCGCTCGGAGCCGAACAGCTCGGCCTTTACCAGCTTATTTTTCCCGTTTACGGCATATGCCATACCCTTTACGCGTCCGGTATCCAGACCGCCATTTCCAAGCTGGTCGCAGAGACAAACGGCAGGCATTCTCCACGCAGCTCCTCCCGCCGGATTCTCCTCTGTGGAGCCTTCCTTTCCTTCTGTCTTGCCTTGAGCTGCTCTCTGCTCCTGTACGTCAAAGCTGACCTTGTTGCTACCGTATTTCTAAAAGAAGCTGCCTGTGCACCCTCGCTTCGTATTCTGAGCTTTGTCTTTCCGTTCTGCGGCATTACCTCCTGCATCAACGGTTACAATTACGGAAAAAGCAAAAGCACACTCCCGGCATTCACTCAGGTTGCAGAGCAATTAGTCCGTGTTGGTACCGTCTTTTTTGCTGCAACCCTTTCCGACGACCTTGTCATGAGCTGCGAACTGGCTATTTTCGGTGTATTTGCCGGCGAACTTGCCTCCAACATCATAAGCATTCTTGCCGTCCTGATACCGGAATTAAAAGCAAGGCATGGTTTTCCTGTTATTTTCCCCAAAAGAAACTCACGAAAGCCTACCAAAACGATGCGTATGCTTCTCGGTCTTTCTGCTCCGCTTACGCTCAACCGTCTCCTCTTAAGTCTCTTACATAGCTTTGAAGCAATCATGATTCCTACTTTACTGCGGAAAAGCGGTCTCAGTCAGCCGGAAGCACTCAGCCGTTACGGAATCCTTAACGGTATGGCACTTCCTTTTGTATACTTTGCTTCTGCTATTACAAATGCCCTTGCTGTCCTTTTGCTTCCTACTATCTCAGAGCAGGATTCTTCCAACGACCGCAAACGCATTGCACTGACAACGGAGCGTTCGGTATCCGTCACCCTGCTCCTTGGAATTTTCTGCAACTTCCTTTTCCTATTTTTCGGTTCACCACTTGGTAATACCATATTTCATAATGAGAGTGCAGGCGCATACATCCGCATCCTATCCTGCCTTTGTCCGTTTTTATACCTTACTACCACATTAAATAGTATTCTGAACGGACTCGGCAAAACCGTAACAACCTTTATAACGTCTCTTGTCGGCTCTTTACTTCGTATCGGACTTCTCTGCCTACTTGTTCCGCAAGGCGGTATGACCGGCTGCTTCATCGCCCTTTTACTCAGTCAACTTGTTTTATGTGCACTTGAACTCATACTCGTTCATTATCATACTGACTTCAAGCTTAACATCTACCGCATCCTCGCTCTGCCCATACTGGCTGCCTCTATGTGCGGTTTTTTATGCCACCGCGGTTTTGTTTTATTTATTGAAAACACAAGCTGGAATCCGTTGTTGCTTTTGTTTGGAGCCTGTGCCGTATACACCACAGCCTATCTTCTTATTCCTGTACGCTTTTTATTTCACAAGAAACAGTAATCCTTGTTTTTCTGTTTCTGATATGCTATATTAAGTAAACGATTAAGTTGTATGGAGGATGAGGAACATGGTCTCTATGAAGCAGATTGCTGAACAATGTGGCGTATCCATTGCAAGTGTCAGCAAAGCACTGAATGACCATAAGGATATTGGTGAAAGCACCAAGGCACGTATTCGTCAGGTTGCGGCAGAGCTTGGTTACTATCCGAATGCCGCAGCGCGTACCTTAAAAACGAACCGTTCCTACAATATCGGTGTGCTTTTTGCTGATGCTGCCAACAGTGGTCTGACTCATGACTATTTTTCTGCTGTTCTTGAATCCTTCAAAACAGCGGCTGAAAGCCGTGGCTATGACATCACCTTTCTGAACACGCATACCGGCTCCCGTTCCTACCTCGAGACCTGTCGGCAACGCAGTATGGACGGTGTTGTCATTGCATGTATTGACTTTGAACGTCCCGAAGTAATCGAACTTATGAATTCCTCCATTCCGATCGTTACCATCGACTATCAATGTGAAGCCTGCAGTTCTGTTGTATCTGAGAACCAAAAGGGAATGCAGGATTTGGTGGAATATATTATTGGTTGTGGTCACCGACACATTGCATATATTCACGGTGATATGAATTCTTCTGTTACCCTCACCCGGCTGGAAGCCTTCCGCAGCACTTTGTTGCGACACAACATCCCGGTCAATGAAGCTCTGATTCTCCCCTCTTCTTATCTCGACCTGGATACGAGCGCCGCCCGCACAAAAGAACTACTCGCACTCTCCCCGCTCCCTGACTGTATCCTCTACCCGGATGATACGGCACTTCTGGGCGGTCTCAACGTGCTTCACGAATACGGATTAAAGATTCCGCAAGATATCTCCATAGCCGGTTATGACGGTCTTCGGGCATCCCGCTATGTATCTCCGCCTCTTACTACTGTCCGTCAGGATACAGAACGCATCGGGAACGAAGCTGCCATTCAATTAATCCAACAGATTGAGACCCCGGGCTCCATCCCTCATACCCATCACCTAATTAATGCAGTTCTCGTTGTTGGCCATTCCGTCAGTAATAAGAAAAATTAAACAAAAGTAGCAAAAACCACGTTTTTTCTCCTGTTGTTCAAAAAACGTGGTTTTTAATTGCTTTGATTCACAAATTCGAACATTCCTTCCTTGATTTGCTAATTGTACTTTTTTCTTTTCTCTATCCGTATTTTTTTGTAATATTCTATGTTTTTCTTGTCTTATACTGCTATATATTGACTTTTCCTGCGTTTCGTCGTATAATTTTCAATAAATTTGATGTTATATTGTAGTTTTTTCACTCTTTCTCACTTGCGTAAAACGAGGGCATATGGAACTAAGGACAATGATTAACACCATATTGGAAGAAAGCGACGACATTATTTATCTTTCCGATCCCGATACTTATGAGATCGTGTATATGAATAAGGCCGCCCGGCATATCTGCGGGCTTTCTACAGAACAGTCCGTTCTTCCGAAAAAAAAGTGTTACGAGCTTTTTCAAGGTCAGGCTGCTCCCTGCACCTTCTGTAACACCCACCTCCTATCAACTGATAAACATTATAACTGGGAATTTTCAAGCGCCATACTCGGCAAACAGTTTTTATCCAAAGCAAAACTGATAGAAGTTGACGGGCGTCTTCTTCGTATGGAAATTACTACAGATATTACTTCTCTGGATAACCAGAATCTTGCCATTTCAAAACGTCTTACCTCAGAGGATATTTTGGTGAAATGCATCCAGACCTTAAAGGACGGCTCCAGTTTCGATACTGCATTACAGAATATATTAGCGTACATTACTGAGTTTTATCAGGCAGACCGTTCTTATATCTACGAGTTCGACACCACGGAAACTCTGGCACAGTGTACCTACGAGTCCCGTTCTACGGGATGCGGATGTGCTCTCCCCGCACTGGAGGCAGTTCCGCTTCACACACTGAAGCCACTCATCCGGTTATTTCAGTACGAAAAGATACTTATTATTTCAGATACCGTTTCCTGCGACCCGCTTATCCTTAAGAGCATCGCATGGCTTACACCGAATCAGAAACAGCTGATACTGGTTCCTTTTACCAATGATGCCAACAATATTCTTGGGTTCGTTGGTGTTGATAATCCTACACTCCACTTAGAATCCGGCGGTCTTCTTTCTGCACTTTCCTGCTTCGTTGTAGACGACCTCAACAAGCGTAAGCTGGTACACAGCCTCAAGCAGATGAATTCTATCGATTCTCTGACCGGATTGAAGAACCGCAACAGTTACTTTAAGCGCCTTCAGGAACTGCAGAAGTCGCAACAGGCTCTCGGTGTTGTTTACCTTGATGTCAACGGTTTGAAAAAAGCGAATGATACCCATGGACATACCTATGGTGACAATCTGCTTATACGTGCCGCTGCTCTACTCACCAAAATATTCAATGATGATGTTTTCCGTATCGGCGGTGACGAGTTTGTCGTTCTTTGTGCCAATACAGAACGCAATGCTTTTTATAGTTTGGTAGACAAACTTCGCAGACGTGCCGACCGTGATAATGAATGCAAGCTTTCCATCGGTGCAAAATGGGATGACGGCACTTCCAGTGTAGGTGACCTGATTGCTGCCGCAGACGAGTTGATGTATATCAATAAGCAATCCTATTATCATACTGCGTCTGACACCTCTCAGAAGCATCGGGCACATTTTATTAAAGAGTTAATTACCGCTATCGACAGTGGAAACTATATCGTCTACCTGCAACCAAAGGTACAGCTCGAAAACCGCAGCATCTTTGGTGCAGAAGCTCTGATTCGTATGAAGGATTCTGATGGTAAACTAATTCCGCCCATTAACTTTATTCCAACTTTGGAATCTGAAAATGCCATCCGGTACGTTGACTTTTTTGTACTTGAAACAGTATGTAAAACTCTTGCTGATTGGAGACAGCAGGGCATCAACATGATTAGCATGTCTGTCAACTTCTCCCGAATTACACTTTTGGAGGCAGACGTTGTAGAATCCATGCTGCGTATCTGCCGTAAGTACAAAGTTCCGCCTAAGTGGATTACCATCGAAGTAACCGAGAGTATCGGCAGTATAGATACCGTTGCACTGAAGGAACTGATTCACAACATCAAAAAGGCCGGTTTCTCCGTCTCCCTTGATGATTTTGGTTCACATTATTCCAATATCTCCCTTCTCTCCAATATTGATTTTGATGAACTCAAATTCGATAAGAGCATGGTAGATAACATCGCTGTCAACGAAAAATCACAGGTTATTATGCGCTACGCCATCGACATGGGTCTCAGTCTGAATGATACCATCTCGGTTGCAGAAGGCATCGAAACACCGGAACAGTTAAAGCTTCTTCTACAGATGAACTGCAAGTACGGTCAGGGCTATCTGTTCTCGAAGCCGATTCCGATCGAAGAGTTCCGCAATTTAATACAAACTGCATAAAACAAACGAGCTGTCCAAGATATGGACAGCTCGTTTTTCTATCTAATCCCCTCAAATTGTCAGTTAACAAAATACTTTCTGTGCAAATTCATAGAAGCAGTGTCTCCAGAACGTCCAGTCGTGATAGCCGTGCATGTGGAAAAAGTCCACTGCAATTCCCTTCGCATTTGCATCCTCTACATTTGCTCTCGTCGGTTCGATGAAGCCTTCCTGGTCTCCGCAGCCGACAAAAATATAATCATATGGTCCTGCATAACCTTCCAGGTCGAAGCCGCCACTGAACAAGCCTGCATTAGCAAACAGCTCAGGATATGCGTACAGCGTCATCTGTGACTGCATGCAGCCCATCGAAAGTCCTGCGATAGCACGCTTGCTTCTATCTTTGATGGTACGGTACTTGGCATCGATGAACGGCACAATGTCAAGTGCAATCTCATCCTTCACGGAACCGAGTGACTTGTGACTGGTACCGTCCGGACGGAAACTGTAACCGGTCGTCATTACGATAATCATCTCTTCACAGAGTTTCTCGTGAAGCATATTATCCATCAGATTGTTTACCTTACCCTGCCAGATCCAGCCATTCTCGTTCTCCCCGCCGCCATGCTGCAGGTACACTACCGGATACTCTTTGCCGGAGGTCTCATAGCCTGCCGGAGTGTATACATAGCAGAGCTTGGTGCGTCCGGTCTGGGACGACTTCACATAATTCAGATGAATATTACCGTGCGGTACATCCTTCAGTACATATGCATCAAAGTCTTTGTCCGGCATCTCGAAGAAGTTCATTGCCTTAAATGCGCCGTAGCCGACCGGTGCCTGCTGGTTGATGGTCGGATTACCGTTAATTAAGAGTTCGAAGTAATGGAATCCGGGCTCTACATCCTCGACCACTCCGGTATAGATACCATCCTCAAATGCCAGCTTGTACTTCGGACCGCCTAAGAAACTCACTTCTACTTCATTCCCCTCCGGCCCGTAGAAGTTGAATCTTACTTTTCCTTCTCCGACAATCTCATAGCCTTTCTTCAGGTCGCCGTACTTACCTGCCGGTCTTCCGTTCTCGTCAAAGGCATGGATTACGGTCTTATAGATGTTGTCATAGAACAGGATGTCCTGATAGAGCCACTGTTTATGCTCCTTTCCGGTATATACGGGTGCAAATGTCGCAATCTTTCCATCCTCTGTTTTCTCGTCAAGCTCTGCAAACAGTCCGATGGCAAAGTCGCGTAAACTCTCTCTCCACGGAGACCACTCATGAAAACCGGGATATGCATGGCAATCGCATCGTACTCCTTCCGCCTCAATCTTCAGCTTACAGTCCTTCAATGCTTCGTAGAGCTGTGCCTCACCCACACCACAGGACAGGAAAACATATTCATACTTAATCTTTTCTTCGATAATCGGCTTAACCGCTTTATCCGGGAAACCGCTGAACACACCAACGCTACCGAAAATGTCCGGGTGCAGGTTCGCAGAAAGCGCAGCTTGTGCAGAACCAAGAGACAGACCTGCGATTGCTCTGCCGGTACGGTTCCGGATGGTCTTATACTTGCTCTCAATAAACGGTAGGCAATCGTGAATCAACTGACCATCAAAATCACCGGGATAAAATACCGGGTCTTCGCCTTCCTTAAATGCATAGCCGCTGTTCATGACAACAATCATCTCTTTGCATTTGCCCTCGGCAATCAGATTATCAAGAATCAGATTCAGCTTGCCGTTCCAGATCCAGCCGGACTCACTCTCACCAACGCCGTGCTGTATGAACAGCACCGGATAACGTTTCTCTGCTGTCGGATCATACTTCGGCGGAGTATATACGTAGCACAGTTTCATCCTATCATTGATACTCGAATGATACTGCTCAATCACAACATCGCCGTGCGGCACTTCTTTCATCAGATAGAAATCATCTGCATTTGCCGGAATATCAATAAAATCCTTCGCACTGAAGCATCCGTAACAGATCTGTCCGTGCTGGTTCCTTACCATCACATCATCCACAAAGAAATCATGATAATGAAAACCGCTTGGAATTCCGCTGATGGTCTTGGAGAAAAATCCATCTCCTATCGGCTCCAGATCCACCTTCTCACCCGACATCGTGCCGGACACACCTTTCACCTGTACGCGTTTCGCATTCGGTGCATAAAAGTTAAAGGTTACATCCCCATTCTCATCCAGCAAACTTCCCGGAAGCTCATCGACATACTGCATGTACTCGATGCCCTGTCCGCCAACCATTGCAACATGCTTATACAGCGGATCAAAGAAAATCGGATGTCCGCTAATTGCCTGATTCGGTTTTTGCCCCATATACGTCTCCTCCTCTTTCCTGCAAACTTATTTACTATTTCGTCTGCTCTTTTTTCAGATTCATTTTCCTATACTCTACTATATTGTGCTCACCTTTTTAATCCACTTATTCCGGTACAGGCGGAATGCACACCAGATTGCCTTGATTACCATATCAATCTTCATCGCAATATATACCCAGAATGCTGACAGCTCGAAGGTGATACCCGCAAGGAAGCCAAGCGGAACCGATGCTACCCATAAGAACAATACATCCGCTACCATTAAGAATTTCGTATCACCGCCACCACGCAGCACACCCTTTGTCAGTACAGACGATATCGTCTGGAATACCATAATAATTGAAATTGCGTTGATCAACTCTCGTGTGCAGGCAATCGTTTCATCGCTTACCTCATAGAAGCTCAGCACAATCGGACCCAGAAGATGAATCAGCCCCGCCGCAAATACACCGGCTATGATACTGAATTTGAAGAAGCGCCTGCCGTTTGATATGGCAACATCCGTCCTGCCTTCACCGATGCTGTTTCCTATCATGACACTTGCCGCATTGGACAATCCGAGTATCATAAAGGTACAAAGCTGGACCGAGTTTGCCGTGATATTGTTCGCACTTACCATAATCTTCTCGTTCGGCATATGCCCCATGATAATTGCAATCATGTTGTTACCAAGCTGCAGCATAATATCGCTGATGATAACCGGCACGCTCAGGCGGCGGAAATCGTTAAACACATCCATACAGGGTTGGAATATGTACTTCACCTTATATCGGATACTCTTTTCCTTTATCAGAAGATATCCGACTACGATTACAAACTCCAATGCACGCGCAATCAATGTACCAAGAGCTGCACCTGCAACACCCATCCTCGGCGCTCCCAAGTTACCAAAGATAAACACCCAGTTAAAGAAAATATTGATACCGAACGAACACAGGGACGATATCATCGCCAGCCATACCACACCAGCCGCACGATACACAATGGTAAGGTTCAGTGCAATGCCGTGAATCAGGAATACGAACGCCATAATCCGTAAATACTTCACACCTTCTGCAATAATGCCGGCATGTGGTGTATAGATATTCATAATCTGCGGTGTAAATACCAACGTTGCTACTGTAAAGGCAAGTGCAACTGTGATACAAATGCGAAGCATCAGGGATACTACCTTACGAATTCTCTCGATGTCTTTCTTTCCCCAGAGCTGGCCGACCAAAACTGCCGAACCGCCGCCAAGTCCCATGCAGAATATCTGGAACAAAAAATAAAACTGATTGCCGAGCGCTACACCACTGATGGCTTCCTCCTGCAACTTACCTACCATGATATTGTCGGTAAGGTTTACACTCAGGTTGATTGCCTGTTGCAGCATAACCGGTCCTGCAATCCAGAGCATCTTCTTGTAAAACTGTCTGTTTTCACTTTTCTTACTTACTTCGTTCATGTTGTTACTTCCTGCTTTGTTACTTTTTTCTTTATTTTAACTCCCTCTGTACACTGTTCCTACCCACAGCACAAACGGGATTGCTATCACTTTGTTTTCAAAACGTTTCCAGATTTTCTGCAATCCTTGCGAACTGCTTCAAAAACCCTTCCTTTTCTTCCTGTGTAAAGCCTTCAAAACACTGCTGTTCCGCGGCATGGATAATCTCCTTTACCTCAGCAGCGACCTGCTTTCCTTCCTCTGTCAGGAGGATGCGGTATGCACGTTTCCCCCCGGAGACCATCTCGCGTTCCCGCACAATTAACCCACGTTCCTCCATCTTGGTAATCAGGGAAGTCATGGTTGCCGGTTCTACCCTGCACGCTTCTGCCAGTTCTTTTTGTAAACAGTTCTCCATGGCACTCAAAACAGCCAGCACTTTAGGCTGACCTTCCGTCAGGTCCAGTTCCTGAAACCGCTGACGGCAATACTTTTTGTGTGCCGCCGAGGCACAAATCAACAATCGGTGAAATCGATTCTCCACACTGTACTCCTTTATAAAAACGCATTCCCCATATCACTAAAAAACAAAGACATATCGCCCTAATTAGATTTCTAATTAGAATGGTATGTCTTTATCATCGATTTGTCAAGTAATTCTTTTATGAACTGTTCTTTTGTACAGCCAAATGATTACTCCGCTTCCCAGTAATCTCCTGTCATACCCTCCAGAACGCTTGCACTCGCCCACGGCATCAGGGCAAACCAGGTACTTGCAAAGCTACCGTCCGGATACGTTTGTGTTACAAGACCCTCACTGTAGCAGAAGCGTTCTGACATCCAGCCGATTTTACCGTAATCATACTCCTTGTCTACCGTGTTATAGCTCTGGCACCCCCACAATACAGTATCTTTCATTCGTTCTTTCACATATTCGTCTCCGGTCTGCTTTACATAATACCAGAGTTCATCCACAATTGTACTCGACATCGGATGGATGTGCGGATTTGCCGTTGACGTAATCGTACCTCCACAGCTCGACCAACCGACACTGCTCAGAGGCGGAATCTTTACCGGAGAATTATATGCGAACTTAAAGCTCATCTCATAGCCAATCGCATCTTTCATGTGCATAAGATATTTCTCTTCTCCCGTCAGCGTATGCAGGTAACGCACAGCACGGATATAAGCAAGATTTCCTTCCGAATCTACAGCACGGTCAACATCCAAAGGACCACCGTATGCTTCACATCGTTTAATGTATTTTTCGTAATATCCCTGTTCGCTGTCCTGCATTCCTGCAACCAAAGACCTATCTCCGGTCAACACACTGTAATATGCGGAAGCTGCCAGACACCAGCTGCCGCCGAGAGAATCATAAGCGATTCCTGCTCCGGTCTCCTCCGACAAAACAAACGGATACTCATATTCACCGTTCTTTGTCTTTTGCAGACGTTCAATAACCGGTTTTACCATCGCAAGCCAATCAGCATGCTCTATCCTCTTCAGACGTTTTTCAAAGTCGTATGCCTTCAGAATATAATACAGTGCCTGTCCAACGATATATCCCGAATGACCGCCGATATACATAATATCATACCACCAGCCGTTCAGATTCCAATTGCCGTGCTGTACCGCATCAAACGGAAGTCCCGATGCCGGGTTCATACAGTTATCAACAATATTCTGTATTGCCCGTACCGCCTGTCCGCGGATTCGCTCATCCTGAAGCCGAAGTCCCGAAAGTAACATGGGAACTGCAACCGCAAGACCGTTTGTCCACGATAACGAGCCCAGATAATTGTATGTATGGCTTCCATCTTCCTGCTCAAATACAAATCCTGAGTAGGCAGCTTCCTCCTCAATCCATGCAGCATCAGCAATTGCCGTTGCGATCTCTTTGGTTGCCTTTTGCAACGACATCCCATTTAATGTTCTGGGTGCCTGATGCACTATCTTATATTCATTCTCGATTGCTTTATGTACTGCGGCTTCATTTTTCTCTTCATAATCATATACCCGAACTGCAAACTGTACCGTTTCTCCTGCTTCCAGTACAAAGCAGTTTTCCTCACCTAACGGCGCCCTGTCGTGAATCGTAAGACTTTGCACGAACAGCCATGGCGCATTCTCGTATCCGAGCGTGTAACCAACCGCAGCATATTCCTCTCCGTCAATTTCTTTTTCGATGTCACAACAGTACCCTGCATATTGATAAAAAGACTCTGACTGATGCGTACCGTCTGCCGACCATGCAAGCTTCTCTTCTCCGCTCTTTACCCAATAAGGTGCTGCACCAAACCCAAGGATTCTTCCATTATCGTAGAGAAATGCAGACGGATTCGAAAGCCGGTCCCCTCTTACCATCCAACGCGGAGAAGCAGGGAGATTCTCATCGCCCTTTCTGATACGCGGAAACTTTCTCGGCGTAGTAAGCGGTGCCTCTGCACGGTTGCGCCCGTACATGAATCCGGGCATAAATACCTTCACTTTGTCCGCTTTTCTACAAAACTCAATTCGAACGACACCGCTCCACTTCTCAGCAGTCATATTCTGTACCATAACCTGTAACAGCTTTGGATCATCCACTGCGCCGCTCCCGCCAAGGCACTCCGCTGTTGCAGTCAATCCCTGCTCCTTAAGCGGCAGATATCTCGTATCCGATGCTTGTTCCTGGCTTCTTGCAGAAAACATTATCTTCATTTTATGCACTCCTCTTTCTTAATCACATCGTTGACTTTTGTATTATATTGCATGTTTTTTATCCGTATGGACCGCTATAATCAACAATCCTGCACAAACACTTCTCCATCCATAAGGATATGATAGCATTTATGCAGGACTACGTTAATATAGTTCAGATGTTTTTATCCTTCATACTTTCTATTACTGTTCCTGTTTTTCATCCGAATCTCACCGAATCACCACTTACAGAATAATTGTCTGCTCATTCATACCGGAAGTCAACTTAAGTTTTACACTACGGTTTTCCAGTTCAAGTACATAATCTCCCTTGAATCCTTCTATCTCCACACAGCCGTTCTCATCCGTGCAAACTTCACACTCAGTCCACCACTCGCCCTTAACCAGCTTCATCAGACGCTCATAAACCGGCTTAATTGTGTTGTCCTTATGCAGCATACCGCTCGGTGCCTTCAGCCACATACCGTCGGTATAATCCCAGTTGGTCACTGCTTCTACCAGCGGATGTGCAAACAAGATGCGGTACATCTCCTCCACTTCATTTGCCTGACGTTCTTCACCCTCAGGTGTGGACGGCCACTCCGGAACCTGGAAATCATTCAAATCTACGATATGTGCCGGAAGCAGGTCACCGGATACGAAAGTATTCTCTGTGAAATGAATCGGCAGACCAAAATGCTCATAACGCTCCAAAACCTCATGTAGCTTTTCAGCACCCCAATAGCCCTGATGCTGGTGGGACTGGATACCAATGACGTCAATCGGTACTCCCGCCTGCAAACATCCGTCAATTAGAATCTCATAAGATATCGAGGTATTAAAATCATTCAGTAACAACGTAGCATCCGGATTCGCCGCACGCGCCGCTGCAAATGTTTCCTTGATAATTCCTACTCTTCCAAGCTCCTTACAAACCCTGGTAACGGCATTGTCATACTTATCAAAGATAGGCATAATTACTACTTCATTGATAACATCCCACATATCAATTGTACCGGTAAACGCCTTCACATCGCGGTCGATACGCTTCAATATCTTCTCCAAAATTGTTTTGTTGTCATACTGCATCAGCCAGTTCGCCCATGCCGTATGCCAGCAAAGCGGATGTCCTTTTACAACAATATCATTTTTCTTTAAGAATCTCGCTGCATTCATCCGGCTTTCCTGTTCGGGTTTTCCTTCTTCCGGTTCATATCCACCCAGATAAAACGGAAGTGTTCCGTAATTGAACAATGCAAGCCACTTGTCCACACGATCCTGTAAAAATGACAAATCCATGCCTTCTTTTGGATTCGCATATGCAACCATATCAAATGCTCCGCAGCCAAACAAAAACTCATGATTGGTCTGCTTTAACTGCAAACGCTGATTCGCTACCGGTGCACCGCTAATGTCTTTCACATAAAGTACTCGTTTTGCTTTTCTGTGTTCGTAAGATTGATTCATAGCATTCCCGCCTTATCGTTTATTAATATCAGACATCACACAATGTCACAACGTTTTTGTCTTCTATGATATCTATTATGCAAAAAGAGACGTTGCCGTACAATGGCATAACGTCTCTTCCTTTTGTCACTTCTAAGCATAAAATCACTTATCGTTCGTCGCCTCTCCACTCCCACTGATTGGAATGCGTTCTCCCAGATACGTGGGTTTCGGCCGAAATACTACATACAGAAAATCTTTTACCCGTGCAAGAACCTCCCGGACATCCCGCGTCGCCTGATTAAAATATGTCCGATAATCCGAAGCGACTCCGTACGCATCCATCCCTAACTTCTCAGCAATATACAATGCCCGGTACAGATGGTATTCCTGTGTCACAATGACAATTTTCTTTGCTTCAAAGATTTCTTTTGCCCGGTAACAACTATCATATGTCGAGAAGCCTGCATGATCCATGAAAATATCTTCAGAAGGGATTCCATGCTCCATTGCGTATTGCTTCATTGCCTCTACTTCATTATAATCTTTCCGTCCATGGTCACCGCTCATAAGCAGCTTGGGCGCTGCACCTGCTTCGTATAACTCCACTCCTCTTCTGAGTCTGTCTTCGAGCATATGACTCGGCTCTCCGCCTTCCTTTACAAGACAACCAAGTACCAGAATGCAATCCACATCCTGTAGTTCTGCCGCAGATTCCGGTGTAATAATACAGTCCGAAACACTATGTTTTACATAAGCATTGATTCCAAAAAGGCCTGCAATTCCAACGATCCCAAGGCAGACCACGACAAGAATCACCCCTTTTATCCAGTGTTTCTTTGAGCCGCGTCTGTTTTTCTTCGGTATGTAAATTCCCTGCCTTCTTTTTCTATCTTTTTGTTCCTTTTTTGCTTCTTTCCTGCGATTCCTTCTTGCGCTTCTTGTCATAAACCATTTACCCTCATTATTCTTCACAGCCAAACAACTCTTTCACGGGATATTGTATCATGAATCTACTTTCCTGTCATTCCATATCTGCCTTTTTCCAACCTTTCATGTTTTTACGCCTGCAAAAAATATAATAATTATTGTCATATTGAATAAAATACATATATAAGGAGAAAGGAATCAAATGACTGCGTATATTCTCAAAATAATAACCCTCTTAGGCGGTCTGGCTCTGTTCCTGTTCGGTATGGATATCATGGGAAAATCCCTGGAGCGCCAAGCCGGTGGAAAATTGCAGACTATCCTTGCAAAGATGAGTTCAAACACGTTCAAAGGATTTTTCCTCGGTTTAGCTGTTACTGCCGTAATCCAATCCTCATCTGCCACCACAGTCATGGTCGTCGGTTTTGTAAATTCCGGTATCATGACATTGAAGCAGGCAGTTGGCGTTATCATGGGTTCCAATGTCGGCACCACGGTTACGGCATGGATACTTTCTTTAACCGCATTGGAAGGAGACAGTCTGATCATCCAACTGTTTAAGCCCTCCACACTGGCACCATTGCTCGGTATCATCGGCATTCTCTTATATATGTTTACTAAGTCCGAACGAAAAAAAGGCATCGGTCTCATCCTCCTCGGATTCATGGCACTGATGACCGGAATGCAACTGATGAGTGACTCTATGAAGTTCTTAAAAGATGAAGCATGGTTCGCTGACCTGATGGTCTCCTTCTCGAATCCATTGCTTGGTATTTTGGTCGGCGCGGTTCTGACTGCAGTGATTCAATCTTCCTCTGCTTCCGTCGGTATTCTGCAGGGCTTATGTTCCACCGGTGTGGTTACCTACGGTACTGCACTACCGATTATTCTTGGACAGAACATCGGTACCTGCGTTACCGCACTGATTGGCTCCATCGGCGCCAACCGAAACGCACGCCGCACGGCTATGGTTCACTTGTACTTTAACACCATCGGCGTACTGCTCTTCGCAGTAATATTCTACGGTATCGGAATGATTATCCCCTGGGAATTCCTCGCCAATACAACAAATGAGATGGATATTGCGACGCTCCATACCGGCTTCAATTTGTTGACCACCCTTGTCATGTTCCCGCTCAACGGCCTTCTCGTCAAACTCGCTACGATTTCTGTATACGACTCCAAACAGCCGGAAACAACCGAACTTTTGGATGAACGTCTTCTCGCTACCCCCGCTGTTGCAATTCAGCGTGCGCAGGAGATCGCCGGTACCATGGCACAGACTTCCGCCAAGGCGATGAAACTTGCGTTTGGGCTTAGAAAAGACTTTGACCACAAGCTTATGGAACAAGTCATTGAGTTGGAAAATCAGACCGATCATTATGAAGATGCGTTGGGAACCTATCTTGTTAAGCTCTCCGGTCTTCGTCTGTCCGTCACCGACAACCGGACACTGAACACCTTGTTGTACACCATCAGTGATATCGAACGGATTGCGGATCATGCTGTATCTATCGCCAAAGCCGGTCTCGAAATGGCAGACAAGAAAATCGTATTCTCTGCGCAGGCGCAGCAGGAGCTGGAAGTTCTGGAACGGGCTGTCAGCGATATTGTGAACCGAACCGTATCTTCCTTCATTGAGCTTGATTTGGATCAGGCTGTAAAGATTGAACCTCAGGAGCAGGTAGTTGATGCGCTCGTACGTGAAGTAAAATCCCGCCACGTACGTCGCTTAAGAGACGGCTTGTGTACCGTAGAATATGGTTTCGTACTGGATGACTTACTAACTGCTTACGAGAGAACCGCAGACCACTGTTCCAACGTCGCGGTTGAGATGCTGCAGGTTTCAGAAGGTAAATTAGAAGCACATGAGTATCTGAATGCATTAAAGGCCGGAGAACTCCGCGAGAGTGCTGCTTACTCCGAACGCTTTGCAAAGTATAAAGCACGTTACATGTTCCCAAATGAATAACTATAGAAACAAAAAACAGGTCAGCAGGATATCCTGCTGACCTGAATTATTAGTTCGTTATTGAATTACGGAAGCATCTCAGCAGAACCAAAGTTAGCGTTCCACTTCTCTTCACGCTCATCCATAATGTCCTGACCACCGGTGCTCAGGTAATCAGCCATTGCATCGTCCCAAACTGCTTCGAAGTCAGCTACAGATGCAACTACGGACTTATCAAATGCGATATCTCTCTTCTCATCAAGAGCGGTACCAATACCCTCTTCTGCGGAGATAGCACCAACGTTAACGTTCTTCGGAAGTTCTGCGCCTTCCATAGCAACCTCGATTGCCTTCTGAACATATGCCGGATCTAC
>JAZSIB010000029.1:0-8262 GCA_045533585.1 Lachnospiraceae bacterium
TGCTGCGTTCATCTCATCTGCGGTTTCATCTGCCGTATCCTGTGTTTCAACGGTCTCTTCTGCAAGCTCTTCGCTTACTTCCTGTCCGTCCACCATGATTTCCTTGTTCTCTTCCATGTTGCCTCCATTATTTCTTCTTTAAGATATCATCCAGCTGTACCATCAGGGTCTGCAGCGTTCCTACTACTTTCTCGTAGTCCATACGCTTCGGTCAGATGATACCGACTTTGCCATACACACCTTCATCAATTTTGTAATTCGCAGTTACCACGGAGCAATCCTGCATTACTTCCATCGGAGTTTCTTTACCGATGTAAACCTGTATGCCCGTCTCGTTCTCACCGCCGTCGGTTCCCTTGATGAACTCGGAGAGTTCCTTTTTCTCCTCAAGTGCATAAAGCAAATCGCTCGCCTTCTGCATATCGCTGAGTTCCGGATACTTTAAGATGTTGGTTGCGCCGCTGGTATATACTCTGACGCTTTCTTCTTCACTGATTGCCTTTGCAACAGCATCCAGAATCTCGCTAATCAGTATCTCATATCCTTCTGATTGTTCTCTCATCTTCTGGATGACATTCATATTAATCTCATCCAGATCAAGACCGTTCAGGAAGGTGTTCAAGATCAAATTTAACTTCAGGATAACATCCTGAGTAATCGGCTCGGCAAGCGGAAGCATCTTGTTCTTCACTACATTGCCCTCCAACACAATAACTGCCAGAAGCTGTTTCTCATCCACACCAGTCAACTGAATGAACTTAACCTTCTTACTCCGGTATTGCGGTGTGGTTACCATCGTCGCATAGTTCGTATTGACCGCCAAGAGTTTCGCCACCTGCTGTAGCAGGTTCTCCATCTTATCCGCTTTGTCAAAGAGCATCTCCTTCATCTCTTCGACTTCCTGCATCTTCTCGCCCATCAGACTGTCCACATAAAAACGGTAGCCTTTATCCGAGGGAATACGTCCTGCAGAAGTATGCGGCTGCAAAATGTAACCAAGCTCTTCGAGATCTGCCATCTCGTTACGGATAGTCGCAGAGCTTAAGTTCAAATCCGTATACTTCGAAATGGTTCTCGAACCGACCGGTTCTCCTGTTTCCAGATAGTTGCGGATAATCGCAAGCAGTATTTTTCTTTTTCTGTCATCCAGCTGCTGTTCCATACGTTCCTCCACCTGTGTGTTGGGGTTTGCCGTTCGTGCAGTTCACTGTTTTTTGCTTGTTAGCACTCGTTAAAGTGGAGTGCTAATCATCACATACCATAAGATAGCACTCCACGTTTTGTTTGTCAACTGTTATTTCATCGATTTTTATCTTTTCATCAAATCTTAATGAAACGAGTTCTTATGAATCAAATAAAAACTCAGCCAGCACACGATTACTCAAATCCCTGCCAAGCTCCGTCAGTCTGAGAAACGTTCCATCTTCCTCTAACAATCCCTGTTTCAATAGCCGTGTGGTTATCCCTCCGTATACTGTCGCATAGTCCGTCCCGAAACGTTCCGCAAATTCTGTCCTGCTGATGCCCTTACACAAACGCAGACCCAGAAACATGAACTCTTCCATTCTTTCTTCTTTACTTAAGTTTCTGACTTCTTTACAGCTTGTCCTGTAATCCTGTGTAACAAGATACTCTTTCAGATTATCCGTCTGTTCAAAACGGGTTCCTTCTATATAGGAAGAAGCGCCAAGTCCCAGTCCCAGATACTCCGTTCCGGTCCAGTATCCGCAGTTATGCCTGCATTCGTACCCGGGCTTTGCATAATTCGATATCTCGTACTGTATATATCCTGCGTCTTTGAGTACCGTCTGCGTCACCTTGTAGATATCGCGCTCGACATCTTCTGATGGCAGTTTATCCGAATCTTCACCGTACCATTCATAAAAGCGGGTATTTTCTTCGATTATCAGACTATACGCCGAGATGTGCTCCGGCTGCAAGGCAATCACCTTTTGCAGAGTATCGCCGAAGCTCTGAACCGTCTGTCCCGGCAACGCCTGCATAAGGTCAATATTGATGTTTTCAAATCCTGCTGTCCGTGCCAGACGGAAGCTCTCCAAAAACTCTTCATAGCTGTGAATCCGACCAAGCAGCTTCAATTCTGTCTCGTCCGCAGACTGCAGACCAATGCTCAGGCGGTTCACACCCAGCCGCTTCATACAGGAAAGCAAGGTTTCCGTCAGAGTCCCCGGATTACACTCAACGGTAAATTCGACTTCATCTGCCACATCTTTCTTCTTTCCGTTCACATTCTGCATCTCAGAATGCACTTCTTGAAATTCGTCCGCATCTTCTCTTCCACAAAGCAGAAACGTTTCTTTTATTGTTCCAATAATTTTCTCGAACTGCCCTTCACTTAAAATTGACGGCGTACCACCGCCGAAAAACACCGTACTTACCTCGTACTCTGCTGCCATATCCTTATAGGAAACAATTTCCCTGCATAAGGCCTGCACGTACTGTTCTCTGGTCGCTTCATCCGACGGTGCCGAAAGGAAATCGCAGTAATGGCACTTCCGAACACAAAACGGAATATGAATATATAGTTCTAATTCTTTTTTTTGCATTCTGCCGCGCCTCCTTTTGTACCTTTTTATTATTCCAAGTGGTATGTTCCTTGAACATACCGCCGTTATCAATCTTCTGCAAGGAACTCCCGTACTTTCCCGAGCATTGCTTCGGCATCCTTACGTCCGAGTGCATATACCGCCTGTAGCTTTTCCGGGTCTTTCTCCGTTCGTTTGATGCCAAGCGGCGCACTCGGTCGGATTACCAGTGTATTTCCTTCCTGCTCACGCTTCTCCAACCGGTTCAGACATTCGTTATATTCGATATGACGGTTCGCCATTGCGTCTATCATCTTCGGATACTTTTTCATGCGCAGGCGTACCAACGACATTAAGGGATTCTTGGACTTCACATAACCCTTCGGCTGAGTCAGCACCACAATATTTTTCTCGTAACCATTTGCAATGAACCACTCAAACGGAACCGAATCCGCTATCCCACCGTCCAGCAGCTCCTGTTCGCCGATTTTTACGATACGGGATACCAATGGCATGGACGCCGATGCCCTTATCCATTGGATATCCTCTCCATCCCCTTTATCCAACCGTTGATACACTGCCTTTCCGGTATTTACATCAGTCGCTACCACATAGAATTCCATCGGATTCTTCTGATAGGTCTCCACATCAAACGGATCCAAATGTACCGGGATCTCCTCGTAACAAAACTTTGCATTGTAGATATCCCCACTGAGCAGTAGGGAACGAAGGCTCACATAACGAGGGTCCCTGCAGTATTTCACATTATAGCGGATGGAACGCCCAATCTGACGTGACTTGTAATTGCAGCCAAAGCATGCCCCTGCCGACACGCCGATAGCGCCGTCCACCGTAATCTCATTTTCCATCAGTACATCCAGTACCCCTGCGGTATACATGCCACGCATGGCACCGCCTTCCAACACCAATCCTGTTTTCATCTCATCTTCCTTTCTTACACTCTCCGGTAATACTATCATGCTTCCATCTGATAGTCCGAATTTCACCTACTGATTCCACCGCAATGCTAACGCTCTGAAAATCGCAACACCCGCCGACGAATCTCATCAGCAGGTGTATCGCAGCGTTCTTTTTACTTATTATATAGTCTAGTTCTCGTCAAGCTTCAGGACACTCATAAACGCCTTCTGCGGTATCTCTACATTGCCAACCTGACGCATACGCTTCTTACCTTCCTTCTGCTTCTCAAGCAGCTTTCTCTTACGTGAAATATCTCCACCGTAACATTTTGCCAACACGTCTTTTCTGAGTGCTTTTACTGTCTCTCTTGCAATAATCTTACTGCCGATGGCTGCCTGAATCGGAACCTCAAACAACTGACGCGGAATCTCTTCCTTCAAACGTTCGCACATACGGCGTCCTCTCTCGTAAGCCGTTCCGCCGTGTACGATAAAGGACAGCGCATCCACTTCCTCACGGTTAATCAGGATATCCAGCTTCACAAGCTCGGACGGCACATAGCCCTTCAACTCATAATCAAAGGATGCATAGCCTTTGGAACGGGACTTTAAGGCATCGAAGAAATCGTAGATAATTTCGTTTAACGGCAAATCGTACTTTAACAACGCACGGGTTGCTTCCATGTATTCCATACCAAGATAAATACCGCGACGCTCCTGACACAACGTCATAATCGCGCCCACATACTCGGTGGTTACCATAATCTCGGCACTTACCATCGGCTCTTCCATCTTCTCAATCTCGGTCGGTTCCGGGAGATTGGACGGGTTCGTCACTTCAATCACTTCGCCGTTGGTCTTGTGCACACGATAGATAACGCTCGGTGCAGTCGTAACAAGGTCAAGATTGTATTCGCGCTCCAGACGTTCCTGGATAATCTCAAGATGAAGGAGTCCCAAGAAACCACAGCGGAAACCAAATCCGAGTGCAATCGAGGTCTCCGGTTCGAACTGGAGTGAGGCATCGTTCAACTGCAGCTTCTCCAAGGCATCACGCAGTTCCGGGTATTTTGCACCGTCTGCCGGATACATACCGCAGTACACCATCGGGAGTACCTTCTTGTAGCCCGGAAGTGCTTCTGCGCAAGGATTGTTTGCATCGGTAACAGTATCGCCCACGCGGGTATCTTTTACATTCTTAAGACTTGCGGTTACATAGCCTACCATACCGGCAGAAAGCTCATCACAGGGAATGAACTGACCTGCACCGAAAGTACCGATTTCCACGACCTCTGCACTTGCACCGGTTGCCATCATCTTAATGACGGAATCCTTCGTCAGCGTACCTTCCATCAGACGGATAAACACGATAACACCCTTGTAAGGGTCATATACCGAATCAAAAATCAGTGCCTTGAGCGGCTTCTTCGCATCGCCGTTCGGAGCCGGTATCTTCGTTACAATCTGCTCCAGCACTTCTTCAATATTAATGCCGACCTTCGCGGAAATACGCGGTGCATCCTGAGCTTCCAGACCGATGACATCTTCAATCTCTGCGATAACACGCTCCGGCTCAGCACTCGGAAGGTCAATCTTATTGATAACCGGAACAATGTCCAGGTCATGGTCCAGTGCAAGGTACACATTCGCAAGCGTCTGTGCCTCTATGCCCTGCGCGGCATCCACGACAAGAATCGCCCCTTCACAAGCTGCAAGACTACGGGATACCTCATAATTAAAGTCAACGTGTCCGGGGGTATCAATCAGATTAAAGATATACTCTTCCCCGTCATTCGCCTTGTATACGGTACGCACGGTCTGTGCTTTAATCGTAATACCACGTTCACGCTCCAAGTCCATATTATCAAGAACCTGCGCCTGCATCTCTCGGCTGGTTAAGAGTCCCGTTTTCTCAATGATACGGTCTGCCAGCGTGGATTTGCCATGATCTATATGTGCAATGATACAAAAATTCCTTATCTTACTCTGGTCTACGTTACTCATGTATTCCTCTTTCTGCTTTGCTCAGCTCATTTCGGGACAATGCTTCCTTTGAAGCAAGGCTCGCTTTGGAGCAATTACTTTATCTGTTTTTCGCATTCCCATCTGACACTGTCATATCTTATCACAGAATACGCGAAACCAATCGTATTCTACCATAATTTTTTCTGTCTCACAAGACGCTAATTTACTATATTTATCCTACACGACTTCTTACTTTGTTTCCGTCAGAAGTTCATACAAAAGCAATGCCAGAAGTCTGACTCCATTCTGCGCTTCTTCTACCGTATTGTTTTGCGTTCCCAGTTCTACCAACATACAATGCCCGGTAAAATGCATGTTATAACGATAGTTTTTCAAATAATTTTTAAACATTAGTCCGGAATAACGTTCTCTGCCAAGCAGATTCAACTGCAGACTGAATGCTAATGTTTCATCCAGATACGGGTTCGGAAGATATGCAATGGGTCCATCGGCATTTCTGCACAATCCGTTAAACAGCATAATCTGTGCCGTATCCTTACCGTCGATTTTCGTTCTGCGTGCTGCTCCGCTGTCCCGATGGATGTCCAAAATCACTTCGATAGACGGATATGTTTCCAATATAGCCTCTATCTCCGGTCTTGCTGTTGTATATGCATAATTTCTGTTATCCTTCCCATCCACATAGTCATACGTCGTGCGGTCATGAAGCACAGAGAAGCCTTTTGCTGTCAGTTCTTCATATAAGATATCTCCCATTCCTACTACCGTATCTGCTTCCATCCCCTTACGGCTGTCTTTGTAGCCTTCTGTCCCGTGTGTGTGGTAAATCAATATCTGTGGTTCTTCTGTAATCTTTTCTAACGCAGTATTCATTGACAAAAGCTTTTCACCATCAATAACCGAGCTCACATTTCCGACTGAAGTATCTGCTATGTAATAGTTCTTCAAAAACCGGTCCTTGTCTTTTTCTTCCTTCCATTCATATTGTTCACTTACCGTGGACAATATCTCTTGTACCGTTCTTCCCTGCAGCTTTACCGGCTGTTTTTGCAGATTATTGTCCGGCCGTCCGGCCGCCTCCATATTTTCACTTTTCACTGCACTTTGCAGAACTTCAGACAGATTTCCATATGCATAACGAATCGGTAGATTTTTCTCTACCCCCTCTTCTTTCTCTTGTAGTTCTGTTTCTTCCCCAATTACTTCTATTAAACCTGTTTCCTCGTTTTGTACTCTTTTCTCTTCTTTTGTTTTCTGTAGTTCCTTTTGTCGCAAGAAACAAAAAAGCGGCAGCTTATCTAAAGTTTTCTGATACAGATTATCCGCCTCATATCTTCCGTATTTCAGCCACATTCCCTGCTCTGTTGCATGGTACAAAGTCTTCTCATAATATGAAGCTGCGATTTTCTCTTTATTTATTTCCCAAAAACAAAGAAGCAGAAGTCCGATGATTCCCACAACTCCTGCACGGATTGCAAATTTCCTGAGTTTTTCTCCATTATACTGTATCCCGATACCTCTTTTTATATTTATAAGCATTTGTTTTCTTATAACCAAGCCTTTCCCATAAACTTTGTCGGATGTCCGAATGCACGGTCTATCCCTTTTGCTATGACCTCTCCGATACGGCGCACTGCTTCATCCACATCTTTGGGTGTTACAAAGAACCGATCCTCCTCTTCCGGGAGAAGCCCTAAAAACTGCTCTATCTCTGTCTCTGTCAGTCCGTTTTTCTGCAGCGCACGTTCCATGCGGTCACTGACGATCGTCGACGCATCAATTACCGTCGGAACTCCGACTGCGATTACCGGAACCCCCAGCACTTTTTCACTAATCTCACTACGAAAATTCCCCACGCCTGCTCCCGGACTGATACCGGAATCTGTCATTTGAACCGTACGGTTCAGGCGTTCCGTACTCCGTGCTGCCAGTGCATCAATGATCACGACAACACCCGGCTTTATCTCCTGTACTACTCCCTTGATTACTTCTACTGCCTCCATGCCGCTCTGCCCCATGACTCCCGGTGCAATCGCCGCCAACGGAATCCCCGGATTCTTTTCATCCAAGAGTTCCGGGAATGCACGATGCAGATGCCTTGTTGTGGGAAGTTGTCCGACTACCCATGGTCCGAGCGCATCCGGTGTAATATCCCGGTTGCCAAGTCCCACGACCAAAACCCCATTTTGTCGCCCTTCTGTTCTCGGCGAAAGCTCCAACAGGTAGCTTGCAAGAGTGTCGGCTATTTTTTCTCTTTGCTCATCCTCGCATACCGTCAGTTCGCCGGTCTCTATCGTAATATATGTTCCGATGGGCTTTTGCATTACATGTTGTCCGGCTTTATTTTTTATTGATACCTTACTGATTCGCGCCCCACTCTCTGTATCTTCTTCCGTCTGCCAATCTACACCCGGGATTTCACCTTCCTGCTCCATGGATTCACGGATTTCTACCGCAAGGTCTGTTCGTATTCCTTGTTTCATATATCCTCCAACCGTTTGTTTTTTGTGTAAAATATAGGATTGACAGAACGGTGTATTTCTATGTAAAATCTCAACTGCGTATTTTGCTTATATTTTTATAATTTTTCTGTTTTTTTAGTTGACATACGCAAAAGCTTATACTATTATATTACCGTATGCTTCGAGGAACGTCCGTGTCCTGTTGCTCGTAGCAAATCATGCGAAATCACTGTTAACCGCTCCGCCGGTGTAACAAAGACGGAGGATTACACAGAATCCAACCACAGGAGGTGTAAAAATGGCTAATATTAAATCCGCAAAGAAGCGTATTCTTGTTATCGAGACCAA
>JAZSIB010000076.1:0-9577 GCA_045533585.1 Lachnospiraceae bacterium
AAAAAGAAAACTTTTGATTTCGTGAAAATATGATTAAAAAACATCTTTTGTGATTGTCGAAAATTTTAATTGATGCTATAATTAAAACAATAAATATTATACAAAATTCAAAAGAAGTAATGGTAGAATAGGAGAAGAAAAATGTATTTTCTGCCGGATGGAACAAAACGCTGTGGCTTATATGAGTGTACGCTATGCAGTGCACGTTCTTTATCACTAAGTACGACAGCTTCCATGTTCTGTACATTTTGTGCAGGAGAGGTTGATATGGAAGTGGGACCTGACGAGTGTGTGGAGCAGGTGACGGATAGTGCAAAGCTGATAAAAATTGTAGAAGATGAAGAAGAGATAAAACTTTTGGACGGCATGCTGGGATTGGCTGTCTATGATGATGACGAAAGTTGGCTGTAACTAAGATATATAGGTGGAGATTATGGGTGCAACAAAGGAAAAACGAATCAAAAAACTTAAGAAAATTCAAATCTGGCCTGCAATCGTGGGTCTGGTTTTGCTTATGTCAGTTTCTTCTTTATTGATTCTTCTGGCTGGTATGTTTTCCATCACAGACATTGCCCAGAGAAAGGTGGTTCGTGCAGGAGAACAAGCAGTGCGGATTGCTGAGTTATATGACCAGGAGGGCATAGATAAACTTCTTGCAACGCATGAAGATATTTATTCTTATGTGGAACTGATACCGGAGGTCGAAACGGTAAGTGTTATGACAAAGAACGGACAGAAGGTGTGGTCCAATAATAAGATCTATCCGGTTATTGATAAGGCGATGCAGTTAAATCTGCAGACCGTCGGGATCAATCAGAATATCCGTATGTATATCGAAGAAGAGATGAACCAGCTGCTTACGATACGGGATGGAAAAATTGTTTTGGACGGAGATAGTCTGACTGATACGATATCCAATATCATAAGCAGTATTAAGAACTTTTTTGCATCCCGCGGTGATGATTTTGACCTTTTTCAAGTAAATACTTCTCTGATAAGTATGAAGATATGGCTTGCGGTTGCCGGGGATCGGTATGATGTATATGTACTGAACGATATTCATGTTTATCTGAATGATTTATTGATGTTGGCGGTTGTATGTGCTTTGTTTGCCATCATCGTAGCTGTATTTGTTTTGTATTATATTGTATCATTTATCAGTTTTATCAGAAATTCGCGTAAGATGAGCAAGGTAATGTACACGGATGTGGTTACCGGTGGGAATAACAAACTGTATTTTGCGAAGAAGGGCAGTGCGGTTTTGTGGAGAAACCGCAGAGGCAGACGACAGTTTGCCATGCTGCATCTGCAGATGCGCAAATACAGAAGCTTCTGTACCTGCTTTGGTGTACAAAGGGGTGAGGAACTGATTGAGGCATTCTATAGCGAGTTGAAAAAATCATTAAACAAGCATGAACTGCTTGCACACAGACAGAATGCAGAGTTTGCGTTGCTGCTTACTTACAGCAACAGAGAGGAACTAATCGCGCGTATTGAGCAGATGGAGAGTGCTTTGAATGCGATACTTCCTAAGGTAAAGCTGTATTTTGATGCCGGTATTTATGAAATTCATGCAGGGGAGACAGATATAGAGCAATTATACAATAATGCGCTGATTTCATGTGAGGGTCTGAAAGCTGAAGCCGAGAACAAGATTGCAGTTTATGATATTGAGATGAATAAGCGTAAGCTGTGGGAACGCAAGGTGGAAGATGATATGGATCGTGCCTTGGCAAACAAGGAGTTCAAGGTGTATCTGCAGCCGAAGGTAAATTCTGCAGAAGAGACACTGGCAGGTGCAGAGGCGTTGGTGCGATGGATTCATCCGGAGGAAGGCTTTGTTCCGCCGAATCGGTTTATACCGATATTTGAACAGAACGGGTTTATTGTAAAGCTGGATGATTATATGCTGGAAGAGGTGAGTCGTCTGCAGGCTCAGTGGCTGAGCGAAGGACGGAAGACGGTACCGATTTCGGTGAATATTTCAAGAACACATTTTACCCGTGAAGACCTGGCTGAGCATATTTGCCGGATTGTAGATAAGTATGGGGTTCCGCATAATCTGATTGAGTTAGAGCTTACGGAAAGTGCATTCTTTGATGATAAGAATCTGTTACTCAATACCGTAAGAAAGATGCAGGAGCTTGGGTTTATCGTATCTATGGATGATTTTGGCTCCGGATATTCCTCTTTGAATTCGTTAAAGGAACTACACTTGGATGTATTGAAGATTGACGGTGAGTTTTTCCGTGGTTTGGATGCCGAGGCATTTCGTGAAGAGAATAATATCGAAGAAAGAGGATTATTGATTGTTGCAGAGGTAATAGACCTTGCTAAGAAGTTGAACATGCAGATTGTTGCAGAGGGCATCGAAAGCCGTGAACAGGTTGACTTTTTGGTGTCACAGGAGTGTGACCTGATACAGGGATATTTCTTTGCGAAGCCGATGCCGGTAGAAGAATATGTAGAAAAATACTGCGGATGCCTATAGGTATCCGCAGTGCTTTATTCTTCTTTGATGTGCATCTTCGTTCAGTCGGGCGAGCGTGCTGCTTAAGAATTTCAAAAGTTTCAAGGCATAGTCGCCATCGTGCTCGATGATTTCATAGAATTGTTCGCGACTTAGTTTTTGTATCTGAATGTAAAAGCTGTTGTTCTTAAAATCTGTTACAAAGGCAAGCGAGCCGAACGGACAATTCTTTATACCGGTTTCAGCACGGCTTAACAGGGTTTGAAGCAGGTTCCAAGCAATTTCTTTGTCATAATTCAAGATGGATAGGAAATTTTCCTTTGTCAGCTCTAAAACGACCGTGTCGTCTGTGGCTGATATAACAGAGGCATTGCGCGGTTTGTTTTCTAATAGGGACATCTCGCCAAAAACAGTACCGGGTCTTAAGCGGGCAATCTGTTCCGGAGTTTTGAGATGTGCATCACGGACAATATCAACTAATCCCTGAAGGAGGAGATAGGCGGTATCACCTTCTTCCTTCTCTGTACAGATAGTGTCACCGGTTGTGAATTGCTTAAGATGTCCTAAGGATTTGAATGCATCAATATTCATAATATACCCCATATAAAGACGTTTTTGTTACACTAAAGTAATACCTTCCAATGTTTTATGATAGTAGTTAATAGGCGGGTTGTCAATATCATTAGTAAAATAGCAGTAATGTATACTAAAAGCCATTGTACTGATTATGAGGTTTGGGTAATCTGTTATTATGAAGGCAGTCAAGGTTGGATTTGAAGCACAGGCGCCGACAGGAGAAGTTGGAGAACGATATTATAAGGAGATTGTGATTGAGAATAAGAGGGTAGGTATGAGAAAAGAAGATACGAATATATTTACTTTATCAAATAAGACCGAAGTACCGTGGATTGGATTTGGTACTTATAATGCAAAAGGCGGAGACAATCTGCTGATGATTGAGACTGCGATTGAAGCAGGCTATCGTTACTTTGATACGGCATCTCTTTATGGCACGGAGCGTGTGCTGGGACAAGCGGTAAAGGAGAGCGGAATTCCGAGAGAAGAATTTATCATAGCCTCAAAAGTGTGGCATGATGAGATGGGTTATGAGAATACAAAGCTTGCATGTTTGCGTTCCTTAGAACGTTTGCAGACTGACTATTTGGATCTGTATCTTATCCATTGGCCCAAGGGAAGCGAGACGGATACAAACTGGAAGCAACTTATAATTGATACCTGGCGTGCAATGGAAGAGCTGGTAGAAGAAGGAAGAGTGAAGGCTATCGGTCTGAGTAATTTCCTGCCACATCATCTGGATGTTGTTTTGCAGAACTGCCGCATTAAGCCGGTTGTAGACCAGTTGGAAGTGCATCCGGGGTATCTGCAGGAAGCTGCATGTGAATATGCAAAAGCAAATGGTATTCTCGTTCAGGCATGGAGTCCGCTGGCAAGAGGAAGTGTACAGGAAGGCAGTGTCTTGCAGGCGCTTGCAGATAAGTACGGCGTATCAGTTGCGAAGCTTTGTCTGAGATTTTTATACCAAAAAGGTATTATGCCGTTAGTAAAAGCCTCGACAAGGGAACGGATGTTGGAAAATGCAGATATCTTTGATTTCGAAATATCAGATGAAGACAGCAAGATGATTACATGCATGCCGCAGCAGTTCTGGTCCGGAGAGCATCCGGATTTTGCAATACCTAAGGTGGCAAGCAATCCGAATCAATAAGTAGAAATATGAATTTAAATAACTATATTGTTGAAATTTTGCGGTGAATATACTATAATATTCATAAAAATAGTTCTCGAGTCCCAAAAAAAGTCATAAAGTTGTTATGCATGAGTCTATAAGTGTAATTACTTATGTTAAGAATCAGGGGTGAATGCATGAAAAAAAGAATCGCAGTATGCGGTAGCGGTTGGAGTAACGAATATTTGAAAACAGTTATTTCCGGTATCCGCAAATGTGCTATAGAAAATGGCGCAGATGTGTTTTTATTAATGAATTATACTGTAACAAATGCTGAAAAGTATAAAGAAGATGGAGAGTCTAATATTTTCCGTCTTTTGGAATACGGAGCGTTTGATGGTGTAATTCTACTTAGTAATACACTTCATACGCAGGATGAATATGATTATCTTTGTAGAATTGTAAAAGAAAAAGAGCTTCCTTCTTTTTGTCTGGAATATCGCCTGCCGGGTATCGACTTTATGGGTACGGATAATTATTCCGGTATGGCGGAGTTGTGTGAACATTTGATTGAGTGTCATGGAGCCAAAAACATAGCTTTTGTCAGTGGTCCGGTCGGGAATGTAGAAAGTGATATTCGCCGGAAAGCCTTGGAAGATGTGATGACGAAGAACGGTTTGACACTGTCGGAAGATAATGTTTTGTATTGCAACTGGAATTACTACGAGGTAATGGAAGAACTGCCGAAGTGGATGGAAGCAAATGATACGTTGCCGGATGCATTTGTTTGTGCGAATGACGTAATGGCAATGGCGCTTTGTGGTTATATGGATGAGCATGGAATTCGGGTCCCGGAAGATGTCATGGTAACAGGATTCGACCGGTTAGAATCGGCTGTTCAGTTTACTCCTATGATTGCATCAGTCGATCGTAGCTGGGATGATATGGGATATCATGCGATGCAGTGTCTTTTGGATAAGCTTGACAACAAGCAGATAGAATATTCAGAGTATGTCAATTCAAAAGCTGTTCCGGCACGTAGCTGTGGCTGTGAGCTGGAATCGGTGTATTTCAATAAGAAACCCAAAAACCTCGGATTATATAATAACATTGTAACAGGTGCATTCTGGGGAGGGCATCTGTGTGACATCGCTGAACGTTTGGGGAAAGTGATTTCGGATGAGGAACTTCATGTTTCATTGGCAAAGTATTTGCAGGAGGATCATAAGCACGAAGGAGAAGAAGTATATATTTGTCTGGTTGATAATTTCTTTTCCTCTCTTTCCGACGGAACTTCTTTATCAGATAGTGGTTATACGGAGCAATTGGATGTCATTGCGGCGATAAAGGACGGAGTTGCCCAAATAAGAACTACCATAGAAACAAAGGACCTGATTCCCTGGTATGATCCGGAGGGTGAGGGCGGACGATTCTTTGCTTTTGTACCGTTTTATAGTGCGGATGGCTGTTATGGGTATGTTATATTCGGTGATGAGCTCCCAATGATGTATGATTATTCTTTGTATAACTGGATGCGCAATCTCACCGAGTGTTTCGGGCATGTCAGACAGAATATTGTCCTTGCAGACATGAACCGCAAGTTGGAGATTCTTTCACTGACGGATGGACTGACCGGAGTACATAACCGTATGGGTTGTGAAAAATTAGCATATCCGTATCTTGAGCAATGTCACCGTGAGGGCAAGCGCGCGGTATTGATGTTTGCGGACATCAATAAGATGAAACGGATTAACGATAAATACGGTCATATTCAGGGTGATGTCGCAATTACGACAGTGGCTGCATCCATAAGAGAAGTACTGACGGATACATGGATTATTGTCCGCTATGGCGGAGATGAGTTCCTCATGGTCGGTGAGTGTGCTGAGGAAGAAGAGGCAGAGCGGTTGTTGCAAGAGATTATGAATCGCATGAAAGAAAAAGCGACACAGATGAAACTGCCTTATAAGTTAAAAGTAGGATTGGGTTTCGTTTTTGTGGAACCGCATGAGAATCTTGACCTGACTGACTGCCTTAGAAGAGCAGATGAAGCTATGTATGAGATGAAGAAGATAACTCACAAGGAAAAGTAAGCAGATATATATTTTGTTGACAATTTATTGTTGTGATGTTATACTGACAAAAATTCAAATTGTAAACCGTTGACGCGGAGATAACGGTAATTATGCTTCTACAGAGAGTCCGGATGGCTGAGAACCGGGTGAAACACAGATTATCAAATGGACCGCTGAGGGCGCAGTCAAAAGTCTTCCTGAGACCTAGTATTCTGCGACGTAGGGCGTGCGTTAGTTGCCGGGGATATGATGGTATCCTGCTAAGTGCACAGTCTTTGACTGTGAATCAAGGTGGCACCGCGAATAAGTATTTGTTCGTCCTTGACAGAATAATAGAGTTCTGTCAAGGACGTTTTTATTTGTAAAATACAATGTGCTTTGACAGCAGTGTGAAGAAGGAGACAGGATATGTTGCTGACCAAACGATGGCGTTGCTTTCATAAAAAGTGATTCATAAGAAAGTAATCTGCAAAAATAAGAAGGAAAGAATTATTAAATAATATGGAGGAATATGTTATGAATTTCAGTGGAGTAGATTTTGATACTTATTTTAGAAATTATCCGGATAAGGATGGATTCTTCGGAAGATACGGCGGATGCTATATTTCCGAAGATCTGAAGAAAGCGATGGAAGAGATTACGGAGGCATATTTTACAATCTGTAAATCCAGCAAGTTCATCGGTGAGCTGCGTAGAATCCGCAAGGAATTCCAGGGAAGACCGACTCCGATATCGCATCTGGAGCGCCTTTCGAACAGCATCGGTAATGTTCAGTTGTATGTAAAAAGAGAAGACTTGAATCATACCGGTGCACATAAGCTGAATCACTGCATGGGTGAAGCACTGCTTGCTAAGTACATGGGTAAGAAAAAAGTGATTGCAGAGACCGGCGCAGGTCAGCACGGTGTTGCGCTTGCAACTGCAGCTGCCTACTTTGGTCTGGAATGCGATATATATATGGGCTCTGTAGATATCAAGAAACAGGCACCGAATGTGGCACGCATGAAGATACTCGGTGCGAATGTTGTAGAGGTTACCGAAGGTCTGGCTACTTTGAAAGAAGCAGTAGATGCAGCTTTTGCAGCATACAGTAAAGAATATAAGGATTCTATTTACTGTATCGGTTCTGTGCTTGGACCGCATCCGTTCCCAATGATGGTACGTGATTTCCAGAGTGTAATCGGTATTGAAGCAAGAGACCAGTTTACTTCCATGACCGGTGAACTTCCGAATGCAGTCGTTGCCTGCGTCGGTGGTGGTTCCAATGCAATGGGCATGTTTGCAGGTTTCCTGAATGATCCGGTAGATATCTATGGTGTAGAGCCGCTCGGACGCGGTGAAAAGCTTGGTGATCACGCAGCAAGCTTAAAGTATGGTACCGAAGGCATCATGCATGGTTTCAACAGTATCATGTTGAAGGATGAGAACGGCGAGCCTGCACCGGTTTACTCGGTTGCAAGCGGTCTGGATTACCCGTCTTCGGGTCCGGAGCATGCGTTCCTGCACGATATTGGTCGTGTAAAATATGATGTGGTAAATGACGAAGAGACAGTAGATGCATTCTTCAAGCTCTCCAGAATGGAAGGAATTATTCCTGCAATCGAAAGCTCTCATGCGGTAGCATTTGCAATGCGTCTTGCAAAACAAATGGAACGTGGTTCTATCTTGATCAATCTCTCCGGTAGAGGAGATAAGGATATGGATTATATTATTGAGAAGTTCGGTATTCGTTAAATTGAGTTAAATATGGAAACACAAAAAGCCTGTTTTCGACGGAAATCGTAAGAAAATAGGCTTTTTTGCGTATTTTTTCTGATACAGAAAAAAATAAATATGTTATAATTGAGAAAATCTGATGTATGTATATGTTTTACAAATGCTGTGCTGCGGCCAAAAGATTACATCTTTATGTTTGCAGGTATGAGAAAGAAGAGGTTGTGAAATGAGTGTAATGCAAAAACCAAAAACTTTAAAAAGTGCAGAGTATCGTTTTGACGCATTTGAAAACGGGAAAGTATTGCTTGGTAAGAAAAAGCAGCATCTTCCCGCAATGGGGTGGAACAGCTGGAATGCATTCGGAAGCGGTAACACTGCTGCATTAACCAGAGTTATGGCAGACAAGATTGTAGAACTTGGACTGGATAAACTAGGTTATCAATATATTGTATTGGATGATGGCTGCTACAAGTCCGAACGGGTTGACGGAAAGCTGTCCAATGAAGATGTGAAGTTTCCGGAAGGATTTAAGGCACTGAGTGATTATATTCATGGTAAGGGACTTAAGTTCGGTATGTACAATGATATCGGAACCAATCTTTGCGCAGGAGCTGCAGTCGGAACCTGTGGGCATGAAGATGTGGATGCACAGTGTTATATTGACTGGGGTGTAGATTTCTTAAAGGTGGATAATTGTTATTATCTTTGGGACAATGCGACCTTCTCGGCGGGAACGAATGCGAAGTATGTATATGCACCGAATATTAAAGCAATCCGCGTGGAAAAAGACGGGTTTGAGAAGAAGCTGTCGGCGGCAGAAGACGGTAAGCTGACAGGGCTTGGGGCGCGTATACAGGATGATTATGTGACGAATATCGGAACCTTTGACGGTACGAATGTCGGAACAACACCGGTAGGTATCCGAAGCAGTGAGCTGGTATTTGAACTCGATGTTCCCGAGGCAGGTGAATACAAGGTGTATGTTACCTATGCAACCGATGAAACAGTCGGAACAGGAAGCTGGCTGCAGCTTGCAGTAGCAGAAGAAGTGTTCTATGATGACTTCCTTCCGGCAACGGAGGACAGTACCGCTTTTACCGAAAGTGATGCGATTCCTATTAGTTTGAAAGCAGGTAAGAATCCGCTTCGTATTATGAACCACAGAAGACAGGAAAACACCCTGGATTCCTATGCAACCTTGTTAGAAGGACTGAACAAAGCCGACCCTGACCACGATATTATCTTTTCCATCTGCGAATGGGGCAAGACCCAGCCGCAGAACTGGGGATACAAGGTGGGAGATTCCTGGCGTATTCTGAACGATATCACCTTCAGCGTCGGTTCGGACGGCCATCCCGGACGCGGCACTTGGTTTGACAGAGGAACGGCAAGTGTCACCTCGCAGTACGACAAAGCAGTCGTTATGGACGAGTTTGCAGGCATTGATAAAGGCTGGAACGACCCGGATATGCTGATGATAGGCATGAATGAGCTGGACGATACCATGTGCAGAAGCCATATGGCTTTGTGGTGTATGATGAACTCACCTCTGATGCTCGGACTCGACCTTCGCCGTGTGGAAAAAGGGGATGCATTATATCAGATTATTGCAAACAAAGAAGTGATTGC
>JAZSIB010000124.1:0-3443 GCA_045533585.1 Lachnospiraceae bacterium
CGACCTGATTGATTATATGATTGAAGAAATCTGTGCACCGGATACCCAGTTGATTGTACTCGGCACCGGTGAAGCAAAGTATGAGAATCTGTTCCGTCATTTTGAGTGGAAGTACAAGGACAGAGTATCTGCTAATATCTACTACAGCAATGAACGTTCTCACCGTATCTATGCTGCCTGTGATGCGTTCCTGATGCCGTCCCTGTTTGAACCGTGCGGATTAAGTCAGTTGATGGCACTCCGTTACGGTACGGTTCCGATTGTACGTGAGACCGGCGGCTTGAAGGATACCGTACAGCCGTACAACGAGTACGAGAGTACCGGTATCGGTTTCAGCTTTGCAAATTACAACGCACATGAGATGATGAACACCATCAATTATGCAAAAGATGTATACTATAACAGAAAACGCGAGTGGAACAAGCTGGTAGAGCGCGGCATGGACGCTGACTATTCCTGGCCGGCTTCCGCAAGAAAGTACGAAGCGTTATATCAGAAAATGTAATGTGAATCTAATGAGAATCCCACGGAGAACTCCGTGGGTTTTTCGCCGTACATAACTAAGTTTTGGTGAATGGAGAAGAAGTATGCTGTTAAGTCGTTTGCTTGAAAGAATGGATTACAAACTGATGCAGGGAAGTCTTGAGACTGAGGTGACTTCTGTTATTTACGATACCCGGAAGGAAATCATTCCGGGCGCATGCTTTGTGTGCATTTCCGGTACCGTATTTGATGGACATAATTATGCGAAGGAAGCTGCACAGAAGGGTGCGAGTGTGATTGTGGCAGAACGTTATGTGGAGTTGCCGCAGGAGGTTACCCTGATTGTGACGGATGATAACCGTAAGGCGCTGGCGAGAATCTCCGCTGCGTGGTTTGGATATCCGGCAGAACAACTGCGTATGATTGGTGTAACAGGTACTAAGGGAAAGACAACAACTGCCTGCATGATTCGCAGTATTCTGCTGGAAGCCGGTGTAAAGACGGATTTAATCGGAACGATTGAGATTACGGTAAATGGGGTAGCTACTCCGGCTTCGCATACGACTCCGGAGTCCTATGTGCTGCAGGAGTACCTGCGGAAGATGGCAGATGCCGGTACAGAGTGTGTGGTGATGGAGGTATCTTCCCAGGGATTGAAGCTCAGCCGGGTAGAGGGGATTATCTTCGATATCGGTGTATTTACTAATCTTGAACCGGACCACATTGCACCGGGAGAGCATCCGGATTTTGCGGATTACCTATATTGCAAGAGCCTGTTGTTCGGGCGTTGCAAGGTAGGAATTGCGAATGTGGAAGATGAGCACTTTGAAGAGGTGTTCCGGAACGCAACTTGTGAGATTAAGACCTTCGGTTTAACCGAGGAAGCAGACTATACTGCAAAGAAAGTTGAGTTATACAATGCCGGAGGTGTTGTAGGGGTACAATTTGAACTGGAGAGACCGGATGCAAAAAGTTTTCCGGTAACCGTAGATATTCCCGGTAAATTCAATGTGTACAATGCACTTGCAGCGGCAGCTGTGTGTCTACAGCTGGATATCCCGGCCCAGGTCATTCAGTCAAGCATGAAGAAGGTTGCGGTACGCGGACGAGTGGAATTGGTGCCGGTATCTGAGAAGTTTTCGGTGATGCTGGATTATGCGCACAATGGCATGAGTTTAAGAAGTCTCTTGACAACCTTGCGTGAGTACCAGCCAAAGCGCCTTGTTTGTGTGTTTGGTTGTGGAGGGAATCGTGCGAAGGACCGCAGGTTTGAGATGGGAGAGATTTCTTCCGAGTATGCGGATCTTACGATTGTCACCTCAGATAATCCGAGGTTTGAAGAGCCGGAAGCGATTATCGAGGATATTCTTACCGGTGTAAGACGTAAGAGCGGAGCGTATGAGACGATTGTGGACCGTAAGGAAGCGATTCGTCATGTCTTAAGCATTGCAGAAGAAGGCGATCTGATTGTGGTGGCAGGTAAGGGACATGAAGATTATCAGGAGATTCGCGGAGTGAAGTATCCGATGGATGACAGAACCATGATTCGGGAGGCGGCAGATGAACTCAGTCTCAGTTAAGGATATATGCAAGTTTACGGATGGAAGTTTGCTATATAATGAAGCAGCCATGAGTCGTGAAACAGCAGAAGGTCTTACGGTGAACTCGGTTATTATTGATTCCAGGCAAGGCGCAGAAAATACGCTCTTTGTTCCTTTTATCGGGGAGCGGCACGATGCACATGACTTTATTGCGGATGTATACCGCCTAGGAACCCGTGTCTGTTTTACTTCCCGTAAGCAGATGGAAGCCGGAACGGATGAGATGGTATATATCTGTGTGGAAGATACTTTGGCAGCTCTGCAGAAGCTTGGTACGGCATTCCGTAAGAAGTATCGCGGCAAAGTAATCGGTATTACCGGAAGTGTCGGTAAGACAACAACGAAGGAGATGGTTGCCCTCGCGATGTCAGACAAAGCGAAGGTGTTGAAGACATTTGGCAACCGGAACGGTCAGATTGGCGTGTCGCTTATGATGCTGGAATTGGATAGCAGCTACGATGTAGCTGTTATCGAGATGGGTATGAGCCTTCCGGGCGAGATGGAGAAGCTGGCACAAATTGCATTGCCGGATATGGCAGTGATGACAAATATCGGTGTTGCACATATCGGACAGCTTGGTTCACAGGAAAATATCCTAAAGGAGAAATTGAATATCTGCAGTTGTTTTGCAAAGGAAGGCGGAGTTCTTCTGGTCAATGGAGAAGATGAGTGGCTGAACCGGGTAGAGGAGTATCTGCCTGAAGGAAATAAGATAAAAGTAGTCCGCTTCGGACTTTCGAAGGATTTGGATTACTACGCAGATGCGGTACAGGGCTTGGAACGTCACACGGAGTTTGTTTTCTGTGAACGCACAGGAACAGAATCGTTGCGTGTAATACTATCTGCGCTCGGTATGCATAATGTGATTGACGCAGTATCCGCGCTTGCTGTGGCAAAGGAAGCAGGGAAGGATGTTGCTTTGGCAGTAAAACAGCTTGAAACCTATGAGCCAATGGCGTCCCGCGGACGTTTGGAGCAGGTGGGAGAGCTGATGTTGATTGATGACACTTACAATGCCAGCCCGGATTCGATGCGAAGCGGACTGGATACGGTGGAGCGACTGAAGACAAGTGGCAGGAAGATTGTTGTACTTGCTGATATTCTGGAGCTGGGCGAATTGTCGGAGAGCTGCCATCGTGAAGTCGGAGCATATGCTGCTGCGAAGAACATAGACTGCCTGATTACCATCGGTACAGAGGCAAGGTATATTGCCAAGCAGGCAGAGCAGGTGTTGCAAGAAGCAGGGCAGCAGAGAATGAAGATTCTTATCTGCGAAAGCCGAGAGGAAGCGTTTGTGAATGGTTTATCTGACCTGCAGGCCGGGGATGTGGTGTACATGAAAGGTTCACACGGAATGCG
>JAZSIB010000023.1:0-36923 GCA_045533585.1 Lachnospiraceae bacterium
GTTATAATTCCATTATATCCAATTGAAAAAAAAGCGCAATACCCAATTGCCGTAATTATCGTAACGCCATATTGAGAGTCTCCGCTTTTGCGGCTGGGCTAGCGTTTTCACTGTAGGGAAGAAGAATTGGGATTGCAGTTCAATATCTGTGAACGTAGAGTGACGCCGACCCTTATATCGGGACGAGTTTACGAGTCAGGATATTACTGGCGCTGCGCCACGGCCCGAGCGAAAGCGTGTCACAGATATGAACTGCAATCATAATGAGGCTTCGACACTTGCAAAACATGAGCCCCCGCAAAGCGGAGGCTCTCAATATTAGTATTTTCCAAAGCCGTCATTCAACGACATCATCGAAACCGGGTTTTCTTCGATATAGCTCGTAACAGTCTCAGGCTTTCTTGCCGGGGCTGCTGCACTGTAGTAACCGGAAGCAACACCGGTATCATCGCCCTTCAGCCTGTAGTAACCAATCATCTCAAGCAAGCGGATTGCCTGTGCAGAAAGCTCCTGACTTGCAGCCGCACACTGCTCACTGGTGGAGGAGTTGGTCTGTACTACGGTAGATACCTGCATCAGTGCCTGATCAACCTGCGTTGTAGCGGTTGCCTGTGCATTGGATGCCTTGGCAGATGCTTCGGTCAATCCTACGATATGGTCAATTGCTTCAACAATCTTCTCAAGAGCCTCTGCAGTCTCTTCTGCAATCTTAGAGCCCTTGCCAACCTTACGGATAGAGTCTTCAATCAACTCTGCAGTCTCGCTTGCTGCCTGTGCACTCTTACCTGCCAGGTTACGAACCTCTTCCGCTACCACTGCGAAACCCTTACCGTGCTGTCCTGCACGGGCTGCCTCTACTGCTGCATTCAGTGCAAGGATATTGGTCTGGAATGCGATATCGTCGATTACCTTGATAATCTTGGAGATATTCTCGGATGCGGTATTGATGTCGTTCATTGCTTCCATCATATCACGCATATGTTCGCTTCCGCTGAGTGCACCTTCCTTCGCCTCGATTACGATACGATTTGCCTTACCTGCATCTTCTGCGTTGGTCCTGGTCATTACCGCAATCTCATTGATGGATGCGGTAATCTCTTCGATGGAGCTTGCCTGCTCTGTGGAACCCTGTGCCAGTGCCTGACTCGCTGCTGCCACCTGCTCCGAACCGGAGGATACCTGAGACGCTGCTTCCTTCATGTTAATCAATGCATGATTGTTGTCATCAAAGATTTTCTTCAATGCATGTCCAAGCACATCCTTATCCGATGCCGGGACCATCTCATAGGTCAGATTGCCTGCTGCCATCTCCCGCGCAGCTTCGGTCTGCTTTTTAATATTCGCAACCATCGCCGTCATGCTGTCTGCAAGGCTTCCTACTTCATCGTTGAAATGTTTCTTTACTTCTACCTCGATGTCGCCCAGTGCAAGCTTGTTTGCAACTTCTTCGATTTCACTCAGCGGACCACGGATTGCACGGACAATTATGGTAGCCGAAGTAACAATCAAGATAACCATCACCACCAAGGAAATCAAGCTTCCGTTTGAAGTCATCTTCTGATGTGCAACCGTTTCGATCTGCGTTCTGTCACTTCCCGCAAGAAGCGCCGCATCCAGATCCAACATACTGTTCTCTACATCTTCCATTGCCTTATCGAGCACTGCAACATCAAATTCCACGTCCTGAACATTCTGACCGGAAAGAATCGGAGTCAGAATACCTTCCACAATCTTTGCATAAACATCAAAATCTGCCTTTGCCGCGTTAAACAAAATAACTATGTCTTCATCTTTAACTGCTGCGCCAACTGCAACCGCCAGATTCTTTGCCTGCGAAAGACTATTCTCTGCATGCTTGGCAGCTTCCAGTATTTCATCGGATTTTTCCAAAATGCGTACTTCTTCCAGCTGCGCGGTTGCTTTGTTCAGATAAGCATATGCCTTTGCCACATCCTGCGCGGGAGCCGCATATTCGTTATAAGCTTCGGTAAATTTATCTGTTGTCTGATTCGCAGTATAAACCTGAACCAAGGCAACCCCCAGGAACATTATCATGATAATGCCGAAACTAAACATCAATTTAAACTTAATACTCAAATCCATAAATTTTTTGTACATATTAACACCATACCTTTCCAACACCTGTTTTTAAGTTGATTTATTGTTGCTATACAGGGGCTGAATGTGACGCTCTCAATGCATTCAGTCGTGTTTTAATGAAGATTCTCCAGTAATTCCTGTTCTTCATCGCTAATCAGGTTCGCCGGATCAATCAACAGTTTTACTTCATCGCCAATTTTACCAATTCCGTACACGAAGCGTTGTGCTCCGCTGTTATTTACCATATGCGGCGGCGGTACGATATTCTCTTCCGAAATATTGACCACATCTGCGATGGTATCCACAATCAATCCGACAACCACCTTGTTCACCGTAATCACGATAACACAGGTTCTGTCGTTGTATTCCAACGGTTCTTTTCCAAAACGGAGTCTTACATCGATTACCGGAATGATTTTACCGCGAAGATTAATCAAGCCTTTGATATACTCCGCAGTCTCCGGAACTTCCGTAATCTTCTGTAATCCGATAATTTCATTTACAAAATGAATCGGAATCGCATAAGATTCGCCACCCGACTGGAATGTCATATACTTGTCTTTTTGTGTATCCTCTTCCTCTAACATGATGTCGAGTTCCTCTGCCATAGTTTCCTCCTTTAATCCTTAATCAGGCTACCCGTATCGAGAATCAGGCTGATACTGCCGTCTCCCAGCTGGGTACACCCGGAAATGCCTTTGATTTTCTTTATGTAGGAAGGCATCGGTTTTACAACGATCTCCTGTTCGCCATCCAGCTTGTCTACAAGAACCGCTGTCTTTCTGCCCTCGTACTCCAGAATTGCAATAATTCCTTCTTCTACATCATCACAGCCGGAATCCAGATGGAACAACTGTTTCAACCGGATCAGCGGATAGCAGTCTCCACGCAGCATGATAGATTCGGAACCCTCCGGTTCAACAATCATCTGAGATTTCTCAATCCGCACAAATTCCTGCACATCTGCTGTACTGAATACATAACTGCTCGTTCCCACTTCAACAATAATACCGTCAATAATTGCAAGCGTTAACGGTATCTTAATCGTCATAGTAGAACCATAACCCTCAGTACTGTCAATCTCAAGACTACCACCAACCTGCTGGATATTCTGCACTACAACGTCCATACCGACGCCACGTCCGGAATACTCGGTCACCTGTTCTTTGGTTGAAAATCCCGGAAGCGTGATGAAATTATAGATTTCTTTATCGGTAAGCTCTTTCTCGTTTCTACCGTTCAAAAGCCCATTGTTTCTCGCTTTTTCAAGAATGCGGTCTCGGTTCAGGCCCTTGCCGTCATCTTTTACGGTAATCCATACCTTACCACCTTCATTTTTCGCTTCCAATACAATCTTGCCACGTGCCGGCTTTGAAGTAGAAGCTCGTTCGCTCCGGTCTTCGATTCCGTGGTCAACTGCATTTCTTACCAGATGCATAATCGGGTCGGAAATATGTTCAATGATGTTCTTATCTACTTCCGTATCCTCTCCGACAATCACAAGGTCGATATCCTTGCCAAGCTTTCTGGAAACATCATATACAATACGATTCATCTTCTGGAAGGTGTTGCGAAGCGGCATCATACGAAGCGCCATCACCACATCCTGAAGTTCTGAAGTAATCTTTGATAACTGTGCAGAAGCTTTGGAGAAGTTGGTAAGATCAAGACCCGGAACTCTTAAATCCGGATTCTGTGTTACCACAGCCTGTGCAATTACCAGTTCTCCGATCAGATCCATGAGTTCATCCATCTTGGTCACATTTACACTGATGAAACTCTGTACCGCAGGCTTCGCTGCTTGTGCAGTCGCAGGACCTGCAGCCTGTGCCGCCTGCTCCTTCTGTCCGCTCTCCATCTTGCCAACAATGTCACTGACCAGTACGCGCTCTTTTGCAGGTTCCGCTGTCGGCTCACTCTGGGTTGTCACATCTGCTTTTTCCGAAGTTTCTGACTTTTTAGATGTCTTTCTGGATTTCTTTGCCGGTTTTTCCTCCAAAGGAGCATCCAGATCTATCGTAATTTCTTCCTGTTCTGCCGCGGCTTTATCCTGAGCAGCCACATCGTCTCCTGCAGAACTCTCTGCTTTTCCCATTCTCAGGAACTCATCCGGTGTGCACTGCTGCACCTCGATATTACTCACTCCGGAACCGTCAATCAGACGCAGAATCTCATCTTCGTCTGCCTGTGCCTGCAGTGCAATCAGGAAACCGTTCTTCAGAATCAGTTCTGAAGTAGATTCATCGGTAATGATATCTTCCGGTTCGAACTTAATGTCCTCTGCAATCTCCTTTAACGAATATACCGCCGTGTATGCACGGATATTTGCCATCTCTGTGTCGGAGCGGTAATAAATCGTAATCAGATAGAATTTACTCTCCGAACTCATCATCGGAGCAATGTAAAACTGCTCCGGCTCTATGTAAACATTCTCCGGCGGAAGTTCATCGCCGCTTTTTTTGATATTGTTCTTGATACGGTCCAAAAATTCTTTCAGTTCTGCTACCAGAGCCTCTGAACTTCCGTCTGCCTTCTGTCCGCTTTTAATCTTTTCCAGCTCACCCTTGATGAAGTCATCAACTTCAAGCATAAGCCCTACCAACTCATCCAACGGTACATTGGTCGGCTTTGACTCGCGGATATAATAGAACACATCCTCAAGTGTGTGAGAACAGGTTGTAATATCCGTAAACATCATCACACCCGACGAGCCCTTGATGGTATGCATAATACGGAAAATCTCATTTACATTGGCATCGCTCAGCTCCTTGCTTTTCTCGCACTCCAATGCAATGTTTTCCAGCTGTTCCAGCATCTGTTCGCTCTCGTAGAGGAACACATCCATCATGCTGTCGGTAATATAACTCTCAGCCATATCGCACCCTCCTGCCCTTGGTCTTTCGCAGATTTGAAGTAAGAGCGTACATCGCACGCTCTTATCAATGGTCATAGTTAAGGTATCAGATTAATCTTTCTCAAAACGTTCTCAAACTTTTCCTGGTCAATCGGCTTGCCTGCATAAGCAACACAACCGAGTTCAAACGCCTTGGACACATTGCGACCCTCATTGAGCGCAGTCGTCATGATAATCTTCGTACGTTTTTCTTCCGGAATCTGCTTTTCCTTCTCAATATCGCGGATTGCTTTTAATGCCTGATAACCGTCAAGTGCAGGCATCATGATATCAAGGCATACCAAATCATATCCCTCTCCTGCTTCCAGGGCAATCAGGAATGCATCCACTGCTTCCAGACCGTCCACAGTAATGTCACATTCGCCAAACTTCTGCAGGAAACGCAACATAAATTTTCTGCTGGCAAAATCATCTTCTGCAATCAATATTTTCATAAAACGTCCTCCTTATTATTTTCGCTGATTCAACAGTGCATGGACCTTATCCGCTATCTGTGTCAACCCGACCTGATACTGTACTGCACCATTGTCGTATGCTACCTTTGGCATACCGTACACGACGCAGCTCTCTTCATCCTGCCCTATCGTCTGGGCACCGGCTTTTCGCATTGACAGAAGACCTTTGGCACCATCTGCACCCATACCGGTCAGAATTACGCCGATTGCTTTGTCACCGGCCGCCTTTGCAACCGATTCGAACAACACATCCACCGAAGGACAATGTCCGCTGACCTTCTCTCCTTCTTTGCATTCCACACGGTATACTCCGCCGCTTTTTACCAGCCTCATATGCTTGTCACCGGGCGCAATCAGTACCTGCCCCCGTTGCACATAATCCCCATCCCGTGCTTCCTTTACCGTCACCAAACACTGACGGTTCAAACGCTCTGCGTACATCGCTGTAAATACGGGCGGCATATGCTGCACCACTACAACACCCGGAATGTTCTGACCGAAATTCTTAATTACATCAAAGATTGCTTCCGTTCCACCGGTTGACGCTCCGATTGCAACCACACGATCACTCGCACCGACGCTCGCCGACAAAGCGGTATGCCGTTTGTTCTCCTGCACAATTCTGGGCTTTGCCATAGACGCAATCTTAATCTTTGTAATTAACTCTCTTAATACAAAGTCCTCAATATCCTTTGCCGTCATACCGGAGGGTTTATTCACAAAATCCACTGCCCCGGCTTCCAGCGCATCAAACACATTGCCATTCAATGCACTCACACATACAATCGGTATGTAATACTGAGGAAGCAATCTCTTAATAAACTCGATTCCTGACATCTTCGGCAGCTCAATGTCCAAGGTCATAACATCCGGCCGGAATTCTACAATCCTGTCTCTTGCCTCGTAGGCATCTCCGGCTACCGCGACTACCTCCAGTCCCGGGTCCTTGTTAATTGCACGAACCAAAAGCTCACGGAAGAGAATGGAATCGTCCACCACCAAAACTCTGAGTTTCTGCACGTTCTTCTCCTCTTAGCTTTATTTCCGGTATACGGACGGTTGGACATATTGAAACTTACTCTGCGAGCGGTCAATCGTCTCCGTCGTTCCGATAAAAAGATATCCTCCCGGTGCCATTGCATCGTACATCTTATTTAAAAGACGTACTTTTGTCTCATAATCAAAGTATATCATGACATTACGTAAAAAAACAATATGAAACTTCTTTTTGAATGGAAATTCTTCCATCAAATTGAAATATCGAAACAAAACCTGGTCTTTTATGTCTTTTTTCAAAGAAAAACTCCCGTCTTCTCTTTTTGTGAAGTACTGTTTTTCCCAAACCGATGGCAGACCGGCAATCTGCTCTGCATCAAACACCGCCATCTCCGCTTTCGCCAATGCCTTTCTCGAAACGTCGGTTGCCAGAATTGTCGTATCCCAGTTTTTCGCATCCATACCGAAAAAGTCGCGGATTACCATAGCAATCGTATATGCTTCCTCTCCGCTTGAAGCAGCCGCAGACCAAATACCAAGATCACGGCTCTTTGCTTCCTTTATCTTTAATTCCGGCAAAACCACTTCGCGCAGAAAATCAAAATGCTGCGCCTCTCTTAAAAAGAAGGTATGATTGGTTGTCAAAGTATTTACCAGTTCCGTTGCTTCTTCCCCAAACGGATTTTTCAATACCTTGTCCATATACTCGCCATATCCGGAATAGCCTTTCTTCACCAGCATATTCGACATACGACCAACAATCAGTGTCCGCTTCTTCTCAAGATTCACACCGTAATGACGTTTAATAAAATCTACTATCTGTTGAAATTCCTGATCTGTAATTTCTACTTTACCTAACATATCTGTACATATACTCCCACAGTGCACTCTCAGTTTTCAAACAGCAAATACATGCGGTTACACGATTCTGTTTACGCAAAGATTTCTTCCAATACTTCAATCATCTTCTGCATCTGTTCATCCGTACCAATCGTAATACGAAGGAATTTATCAATCCTCGGCTTCTTGAAGTACCTTACCAATATCTTGCGTTCTCTGAGTTTCTTGAATACCTCTTCTGCCGGAAGTTTCGTCGGTGCTGCAAACAAGAAGTTCGTCTTCGAATCAAGCACTTCAAATCCAAGACGTTCCAGTTCCTTCTTCGTCCACTCACGGGTCTTTACTATCTTAGCAAGTGTCTCTTCAAAATACGCCTTATCCTTCACTGCCTCTACTGCAAACGCCATGGACGGATGGTTCATGGTATAGGAATTGTAAGAATACTTAACATCATTCATCGCCTGAATCAGCTTGGGATTACCGATGGCATACCCCACACGCATACCCGCCATGGAACGTGCCTTCGAGAAGGTCTGTACTACCAGAAGATTTGGGTATTTGTCAATCAACGGCAGTACGGATTCCCCTCCAAAGTCCACATATGCTTCATCGACAATCACAACAGAATCCGGATTGTGCTGTATGATATCTTCTATCACAGATACCGGCTCATAAAGGGAAGTCGGTGCATTCGGATTCGCAATTACAACACCGCCGTTCGGTCCGTAATAATCTTCCTTCCGGATGCGGAAATCCTCGCCCAGCGGAATCTGCTTATACGGAACACGGAACAGTTCTGCCCATACATCATAGAAGGAATACGTAATATCCGGGAACAGAACCGGTTCCTTCGAATCGAACATACTCATAAAAGCAGTTGCCAGTACATCATCCGAACCAACCCCCACGAAGATTTCTTCTTCCTTGCGGCCGTAGAATTCTGCCAGCGCCTTCACAATCGGAAGTGCCTGCGTGTTCGGATACAGACGGAGCGGGTCTGCCTTGTAATCCTCTACCGCCTTCTGCACACCCGGTGCCGGCGGATACGGATTCTCATTGGTGTTTAATTTAATAATTGTAGGGTCCTCCGGCTGTTCCCCCGGAACATACGGAGCTATTTTTCTTAATTTATCCTGCCAAGTTGCCATTGTCGTACCTTCTGTTTCTCTGGAATTTTACTGCTGCAGCCATCAACACTGCATGGTGTTTGTTGCTTATTTATATTCGCCGATTAACTTCTCGAAGCTCGGAAGCGAACGTTCAATCATCGCATAGTCAACACAGTATGCGATGCGCACATAGCCGGCACAGCCAAACGCGCTGCCCGGCACAATCAGAAGATTGTACTTCTTTGCAGCTTCTGCAAATGCCTTATCGTCTCCGCCCGGTGCCTTCACAAAGAGATAAAATGCACCTTGCGGCTTAATGCACTCATAACCATAACCAATCAGGCTGTTATACAGGAGTTCACGGTTACGATTGTATACTTCAAGTTCTACCTTGGAATCCAGACAACGTGCAACCACACGCTGCATCAGGGACGGTGCGTTGACATAACCCAAGATACGGTTTGCAACCGCTGCAGCTCCGATTACGTCATCTGCATAGTCCAGCTCATCCGGAATTACCAGATAACCGATACGCTCACCCGGAAGAGACAGAGACTTACTGAAGGAGTAACATACGATAGTATTGTTATAATACTTCGTAAGGTACGGAACCTCTACGCCATCGTATGCCAGCTCACGGTACGGTTCATCTGCAATCAGGTAAATCGTATTGCCGTATTCCTTCTGCTTCTTCTCCATAATCTCAGCAAGTTTTTTAATCGTTTCTTCGGAGTATACCACGCCGGTCGGATTGTTCGGTGAATTAACGATAACCGCCTTGGTCTTCTCGTTAATCATCTGCTCGAATTCCACGAGGTTCGGCTGGAAGGTCTCTGTATTCGGACTTACCGCACGAAGCACACCGTCAAAATTCATCACATAATTCTTATATTCGCCAAAATACGGTGCAAAGGTCAGAACCTCATCCTGCGGATTCAGGAGTGCACGGAACGCAACATTCATACCGCCTGCCGCGCCGACACACATCATGATATTTCTCACGCCGAACTTTGTCCCGTGGGTCTTGTTCAGGAAATCTGCAACTGCCTGACGGCAATCCTCATAACCGGCATTACTCATATAGCCATGAACCAATGTCGGAGTTTCGCTGTCGATAATCTCCTTAATTGCCTCTTCAATCTCCTTCGGCGGTGCTACGCTCGGATTACCGAGACTGTAATCATATACATTCTCTGCACCATAAATACCGGCAAGACGCTTGCCCTCTTCAAACATTGCACGGATAACCGAACTTCCCTGCACCAACGCTACCATTCTGTCTGCTATCATATTAATTCACCATGCCTTTCCCACACCTGCAAACTTAAAGATGCTTTTTATCTTTTCCTTTATAATTCCCGTCCGCAACGCCTGCAGCGTTCTTTTCCTTCGAACGTTACATACCCGCACTCCGGACAGACAATGCGTTCCGGAAAGATATCCCGTTCCAACACCGGATACTCTCCGTTTTCATCACATACATCCTCTTCATCTTCTTCCGGCTCCGGTTCTGCAAGACCAAGTGCAGCACGTTCTGCGGCAACCCGCTTACGTTCGCGCTCCTTTTCCCACTCCAACTCGGATATATTTATTTTCTTCTTCGGAAGCAGTTTTGTAAACCAAGCCATACCGACTCCTTACTGCGGATTTTGCTTACGCATCAATATTCAAATAATTATACCAAATTCATAGAATTTGTCAAATATTACGGCTTCTTAAAACATCGAAAGCACCATATATATCAAGATACCCCCAGCCGGTCTCCCGGTTCGGATACGTACCGATTGCAGTACGCCGTGCACCGCTAATCAAGAGATTCCGCACCTCAATACCGTTTAAGTAGAGACGTCTGCCCCGCACCAGTGCATACTCCATGACAAGTGCTGCCGCACCGGCGGTTGCCGCAGCCGCAATACTCGTGCCGGTACGCGTTGTATATCCACCGCCGATACGCGGTCCGATGATATCTACACAAGGTGCAGCAATATCCGGCTTGATTCTGCGGTCTCTGGTATATCCTCTTCCCGAGGCAATATACGTCCCGCCGGTTCGATAATCATATCCGGTGACCGTAACAGAATAGCGATTATTTGCCGGTTCTACTAATGTCGTGTCCGGGTCCGGTGCGAGAAAATACGTCCCTTCTTTTAAGAAATTTCGCAATGGGAGCCATGCATCAAATACGGTAGAGTACTCTGACTCATAGAAAACGCGCACCGTCCAGATGCCGGGAGACGGGCGACAGAACCTTAACAGGATTACTTGCTCTCCCGAACGCTGTTCAATCTGCTCATACGACACGGTAAGTAAGGTTTCCTCAAATGAAAACTCTACAGAAGTAGAGTCCTGTATTCTTGCGGGTATCCGTGAAGTATATTCTCCACTTGGAGAAAAAACGCCTACGGAAAAAAACCCCGGGGAGTCACCCCAGACAGACAAGGTCAAACCGCCTTCTCCCTCTGCCACGCGAAACTGCATATCCTCGTATCCGAACCTGTCTGCCGGATTCCCATCTACCGCCTGCCGCCCGGTCTCGACACGTTCTCCCTCTCCTTGTTGCCCGGCGCCTTCGGCATCCGTTTCCCTGCTATTATACAGTCCACCGCGGTAATGTGCCTGTGCATTCCCCTGATTCCCTGCTGCTGTAACAGCGCAAAATCCCACCCGTGAAGTCAAATCATCCAATAGCCTGCTGACTATATCTGTTCCGTCGTGGGATTGTATATTAGAACCGACACCGATGCAAAGCACCATCGGTTTTCCTTCCCTTCCTGCCACCTCGCGCAGATAGCGGATGCCCAGAGCAATATCATTTTCTTGAAAACACAGTGTATTCTCCTCTACGCAATAGTATTCCTTTAAGTATTTTTTCGCCGGTTTCAATTTTACCATGACAATTTCTGCCAGAGGTGCATATCCCGTAAAATCCTCCATTAATTCTTCTCTTCCGCAAGCAACTCCTGCAAGAAAAGTACCATGTCCTTCTACGTCTGTAGTGTCGGCTATTTCCAAGGGATTTTCGCTCATTAATGCCTGATTTAATTTTTCCTGTGTATACTCACTTCCATATCCAAATCCTTCCGGTCTCGTCCCGTTTTCCTGTGTTTGATCCCAGATTGCTACGATTTTTGAACTTCCGTCCTCATAGCGGAATACAGGATGCGTATAATCAATCCCGGTATCCACAAATCCCACTAAAACACCTTGCCCTAACAAGCCCAGTTCCGTCTGTCGTCGTACTCTTCCTATCCCTGAGTTTTCCGCTGCTGCAACGTCCAGTAACCCATATAACTTCGGAATCGAACTGAAATCCGTCTCCCTCTGACGATAAAAATTCAGCTCAGCAATCGGATAATACACCACTGCAAAGCTGTTATCGATGATTTGGTAGCACTCTGTGTTCGATTTTCTTATCAGATTTTCGATATTTCCATCGAATTGGGCAATAAAATCGACGCTATCCTCCGCTGTTATGCTCGTCTCACATGCTGCTGATATCATATCCATCACCTTTTTTTGTTTATTCTATGCGATATACTTTACAATGCTACCCCGCTCCGAAAAGATTCGTGCTTTTTCTTCCAAACGCGCGAGCATACCTCCCCGCGGAGCGTTTTTCACTTTATAGGACACAATTTCCTATAAAGTAAAAAAGAGAAAGTACACTGCATACTTTCCCTTTTGTTGCATATTGACATCATTTTACTTCTTTGCTACTACTGCCATCCACTCGTCCGGACTCAGGCGTTCCAGCGCTCCCATAACCTCCTCACGCTTCGGCGATAAGGGATACGGAGTTGCACGCTTTTGTGCGATTGTCAGTTCCGATTCCTTCACCGCTATGCTAAGCTGAGGAACGCGCTCACCATTGGCATCATAGACCGGTGCAAACTGCTCCTTCACTGCCTGAAGCAATCCTTGACCGGCTTCACTGTTTACACCCACCAACAGTTCCGTCTGCTCCTCCAAGTACTCTGCTTCTTCATCGCGATTGGAAATCAACACCATATCCGTACCTTTCGCAAGCGCTGATTTGTAGATGCAGCTATAACAAGACGGTCTGCTGAGCCTTCCTTTGGTAAATGCTTTATAAAACGCATGCTTTGGTGCCGCTTCAATGCTTACTTCTTTGTTTTCAAAGGCAGCATATACATACGGACGTACAAAGCCCTTGATTCTGTTCTCAAAACTAAGCTCCAACAGCTTAGATTCAAACTGCTGTTCCAGAAATTCAATATACTTTTGCATTACACGCTCTGAAGTAACACCACGGCAGTTCGTCGAGAGTGTCAGTAACTCGCCTTCTGTTGTATCCGTAATCTCACGTCGTACGGCAGCAATCTCACAGGGACTTCCGATAAATAATACTTGCTTGCCTTCTGTCAGCGCTTCCTTACACCGTGCAATTCCCTCCCGGATATCACCTTCCGTTAAACATCCCATATACAATAACAACATATCTTCCGCACTTTTCAGAATCCGGTATTCCGGCTGCAGTTGATTCTTTGATACTTTCGCAACCACTACACCACCCTGTGCAAGTATTGTATTACAGAATGGCTCTAAGATACTTGCACGGAATCCGCTGTGTACCGGGTCTGCGATGTAAAGCTCTGCAGCATACATGCGTACCGTTTCACCGATATCTATGCTGTTAAAACGTTCTGCGCAACGCTTCTCACATTCCTTACGCTCTCCGCACTCCTGCTTTTCCTGCACCGGATATAAGAAACCTTCTGCATCTTTTTCCATCCGGATACACTCTTGCCCGCAAGCTGTCGCACACGCGGTACATGCATAGCAGGCAGGCGGCAGGGCCGAACGCAGATAACTGTGTTCTCTCTGATGCTTTATATCTTTTCTGTAATCAGCACGTAATGCCTCCCGCAAAAATTGCTTGGAAGTCTTGGCATACTCTGCCTTCAAACCTTCTAATGCTTCATAATCGATTGTCAGAGTTGTCAAATCCTCCGGCAGATCTTCCGCCGCCGCTATCAGATGATTCTTCACCTGCAGACGTTCCAGAAGTTTTTGCATACGTTCCGGATTACGTAACGCCGGAATCGTAACAAAATTCCTATGATAAATCAGCGCAAAGGCAGTTGCGTGGAAAGAATTTGTCACCACATACTCTGCATTTGCAATCACATCCAGGAATTCTCTCGGTCCGATATCGGATACATCTTCCAACTCATCAGAATATTCGAATTGATTCTTACGATTTGCAACAATCGGAAGTCCTGTACGTTTTGAAAGTTCCTCTGCAACTGAACATAAACGTTCATCCACTCTGGTCAGATGCACGTTGTGCACATAGATATAGGGCTGCGGAATATCGTACTTTTTCCGAATCGTATCGAAATGCTCTCTCTCAAGCAGGAACGTCGGATCTGCCGTAACAGAAACCTCCAGATCCGTCAGCTTTCCAATCTCTTCTGCGACATTTTCCTCACGTACCGAAACAAAATCAAATCCGGCAAGTCTTCGTTCAAAGTATACCCTGTCCTGATCGGACAACGGCTTATCCCCCCTGCTGACCGCATAAGAGATTCTTCGTGCCTCCTCCGGACCAAAATCCAAAAGATATGCAGGATTCACACCGCCTGTCAGCCCGGTATTCCAGACCTGATCACTTCCCGTAATCAAAGCATCATAAGCAAATTTTTCTTCTGCCAATTCAGCAAAGGAAGTATACGCTTTGGTAGTATTAAGTTTTTTTTCAATAAACTGCTCAAAACGTTCATAAGCCAGCACCTTCTCCGGCTCCTGACGCTTCACATCCTGCAATTGTTTTTTCTGATGCTTTGCGTTTTTCTTCGGTTTATCGTAAGGTGATTCCGGCTTAAACAGACGATAAACATCATCAATTGCCGGGAGACGGTAGTTAATCACGTCTACCGTATGACCTTCCAAAGACAAAAATTCCTGCAGTGCCCATGCCTGCAGCACTGCACCATAGTTATGCGCACTATTAAATGTAACAATACCGACCTTCATGTATCTCTCCTTAGATCGTTCGGATATTTCTGTTATCCTTCCAGCAGCTCTGCCATCATGCGTTCAAACTGCGCCGTTGCTTCCTTGTTGTACTCCTCAAAGTCCACCTGCAGCTTCTGCACCTTTCCTTCCAGGCAGGCTTTCATTCCTTCGTATATACCTTCAACATCCGGTTTTACCAGCTTACCACCATAACGCTCCATGAAGCCCTTCGGTCCCGGAATATCCGTTGAGATTACCGGCAAGCCCAGTGTAACCGCCTCTAACAATGTCAGCCCAAGCCCTTCATAGGTCGAAGAAAGCACAAAATAGTCGCAGCGCTTTAACACCGGCATTGGATTGCTCATCGAACGGATTACCGTAATATCAGCATCCGCCTGATCTGCAAGTTCGGTCGTATGCTGAAACAACGGACCATAGCCACCAATAATAATCAACTGTAGTTTCTTATCCTTGAATTCTTTCCTCAGTCTCCGATAGGCTTCTATCAGCATCTGATGCCCTTTTTCTGCAGAAAAACGGCCAATTGTAATGATTTTAATGGCATCGTCCTCTATCTTTTCAAGGAATTCCTCACGTTTCCGGTTCAGCTTGGTATTCTTGTCTAATACAATCGGCTCATCCGCTCTGCGCAGAATCTCTTTGTAATTGTGACAATTGCTTACCTGTACAATATTATCTGTGCAGCCGCTGATTTCTACCGTCGGCGGAATAATATCCTCCGTTACCACTGCAACCTTATCATAGTTCCGATACGCATCTTCTAACGATACCGGATTCTGATTGTTCTTGGACCGTAATTCTTCGATCATATTGTTATGCACAAAGATAACTTTTTTCCCTTTGAACATCTCAAGTAACGCAATCGTCTTGATTCCGTATCCGACATACTGTACCACACAATCAAGCTTTGCACTGCCAAAGTGTTTTTGGAATTCTCTCTCATACATACGATTCCGATACTTGGTGGTAATCCGATTCTTCAAAAGCTTTTCGAATCTTCCTCCAAGCATCTTGCTGCGATAGTAAAAGAAGCAGGCAATCATCTCGCCAAACGTAGGCGCCACATCACTGCTCACCGGGATAAAGCCGATTTCCTTCGGAATTACCGACAGACTCATCGGATGTGCCTTCAACGATGTCTCAAGAAACGAAAAATAATAGTTATACTTTTCCCTGTCCATACAGTCAAACAGATTGCGCATTGCCGTCGTGATGCCGTTCTTGAACAATCCACCACTATAGACCAACACATTTTTCTTACCGTTTGACTTTAGTTTCTCTTCCTTACAGCACTTCTCACCCTTGATTACATGACGGCAGATGCGCTCTGCCGCTCCGGGTTCATCAAAGGTACAGCAATACTTTCGAAATTCCGTATCATCGTAGTTTTTCGGCGTTATCATCTCCTGATACAACTCTTCTGCCGTTCTGACTACCGGGAAGCACATCTCTTCCGGTCTTGTATATACCCCACGTTCCTTGATGTACTGTCCTTCATCATAAGGGAACAGAACAATCTTCTTCCCGCTGTTCGCAAAATCATAAAACACACTGGAGTAATCCGTCACCAGAACATCCGACATATTTAGGAATTCATAGGTATCGTACTGCTCCGGATACGGTTTAATGTGCTTATAGCGGTCAAACTTCATCTCTTTGTGCACAAAAGGATGCAGTTTCACATACAGAACCTGTTCCTCCGACATCATACAATCCAACGGTCGCAGATAGTACTCCATCATCAGTATCAGCTGGTCGGAAGCCTTTTTCGTCAGAGTTCCTCTCCAGGTAGGCATATACAGCGCTACTTTCTTTCCCTGTAATCCCAACTCATCTCTTATCTGTTTTCCGTATTCCGGATCAAAGAAGCAGGAATTTCTCGGGTAACCCTCGTTCAGAATCGTCCCCTGGTAGAGATTCGTCAGAAGATAACTCTCCGTCATCTTCTCTTTCATGTATTCGTTCGGATACACAAGATAATCGGAAAACAGAAGATTTCTCTGGACATTTCCCATCGCATAGATACGGTTTTTTACATCCGTTCCCATGTATTTCAGAGGTGTTCCATGCCAGGTATTTGTTATAATCTGTCCCTCACGCTTGACAAAACTACGCATAAAGGAAGAATCCGTAAACAGATACTTTGCTGTCGCAAGTACGGTATAGTATTTCTTTGACTTCACCAAAATCGGAACTGCTTTGGTGATTCCGTAACGCTCCAGCATATCAAAAATCATCTGTTTCTTTTTCTTTGTATAGCTCAGATAAACCACATACTCCTCATATTCCGGTTTAGCCAGCTCACGAAGAATCGCAAACATATTTCCTGCAAGGTCACCACCGTTTTTCGACTCAATCAGGATATGTTTTTCCTTCAGTGGCGCCTTATATAGTTTGCAATAATATCTTGAATTCTGCTTCAGGTCCGACAAAATGCCGGGAATCTTTTTCAGGTCCATACCTTCACCCATTCATCAGTTCTTAGTTATTTGCTGTAATTCTCCGGTTTTGTTCCGATGCACTTAAAAGATTTTCCGGTGCCTGTCCTCTCAAGTCAATAATCGGCGCACCTTTTTTGCTGATGTAGTCACCGGTTATCGTTACCCTTCCGATACTGTCATCCTTCGGAATCTCATACATGATATCCAGCATGAATTCTTCAATGATAGAGCGCAGTGCTCTTGCTCCGGTCTTCTTCTCCAAAGCCTTCTCTGCAATCGCATCCAAAGCAGACTCGTCAAATACCAGGTCCACCTCATCCATGGCAAGCAGCTTCTTGTACTGCTTTAGGATTGCATTCTTCGGCTCGGTCAGGATACGGATATACATCTCCTTGGTCAGATGCTGCAGCGCATATACCACCGGAAGACGTCCCAGAAACTCCGGTATCATACCGTATTCTCTCAAATCGTCCGTTGTTACCTTCTGAAGAATATCAGGGTCATTATCATACTTATCCTTAAGGTCAGCGTCAAAGCCCATCGAGCTCTTCTTATTCAGGCGGGTCTTAATAATCTCATCCAGATCCGGAAATGCTCCGCCACAGATAAACAAAATATTGGTGGTGTTCATCGTAGTCAACGGTACCATAGCATTCTTGCTGGTCGCACCGACCGGTACCTCTACCTCGCTGCCTTCCAAGAGCTTCAAGAGTCCCTGCTGAACCGATTCTCCGCTAACGTCACGGCTGTTGGTATTGCGCTTCTTCGCGATCTTATCAATCTCATCGATGAAGACAATTCCGTGCTCTGCACGTTCCACATCGTTGTCTGCCGCCATCAAGAGCTTAGACAATACGCTCTCTACATCATCACCGATATATCCGGCCTCCGTGAGGGAAGTGGCATCGGTAATCGCAAGCGGAACATTCAGAATTTTCGCCAGCGTCTTTACCAGATAGGTCTTACCGCAACCGGTCGGTCCCACCATAAGCATATTGGACTTTTCAATCTCTACATCATCGTCCTTGTTCGGATCTGCCACACGCTTATAGTGATTGTAAACAGCTACGGAAATTACCTTCTTTGCATGGTCCTGTCCGATAACAAAGTCATCCAGACATGCCTTAATCACGTGCGGCGGCGGAAGCTCATCTATCTTGAGTTCCGGCACTTCCTGCTCTGCCTTCTCTTCCTTCGGCTGTTTTTTCTTCAGCTTCTGACGCTCCGGTACTTCCTGCATATTGGCAAATCCCATAAATGCAGGATTCATATGATTCATGATATCCCCGTAAGGCATTCCGCTGTTATTAATCGTATCGAATGTTTTCTGCATACATTCCTGGCAGATGCAGATATTGTTCGGAATCCGCATCAGCTTACCGGTAACACTTTCCGGTCTGCGGCACATATAACAGACTTCTTCGTATTGTTTTTCTTTCTCGTCCAAACCATTCCTCCTGATGTCCTTCAGACACTAAAATAACTGCCTCCGACAAACTCTCTTAGAAGAGAATTCTTCGGTACATTTTCGCTGCTGACACCCAGAAAATAATCCAAGAATTTCAACAGACGTTTTGCCTCCGTATATTCCGGACAATCCTCCGGTATACCAAACAACAATGGCTCCGCATACTGCTTCAGCACCGGAAGCTCATAAATCATGGCAGAGTTAAACATCACGTCCGCAGATTCCTGATACGGGAAGATATTTTCTTCTTCTCCGCGACGTACCGACGGCCACATCGCAATCGTGTTTCTGGCTTCCGTTCCGCGTGTCCGTGCATCTCTTACCATACGTCGAATCAGTCTTCCATCCGTCGTCGGGATGCGGTTGTGATTGTCGATGTTGAGCTGTGACAATGCACTGATATATATCTTGAATTTACTCTCCTGAGGAAGAGTATACGACAACTTATCGTTTAAACAGTGAATTCCTTCAATTACCAGTACGTCATCCGGTCCAAGCTGTTTGAAATTCCCTTTATATTCACGCTTACCCAGCTTAAAGTTAAAGGTAGGAATCTCCACCCTCTCTCCGTTCAACAGACGGTTCATATCCTCATTAAACTGTTTGATGTCAAGTGCATCAATGGACTCAAAATTATATTTTCCGTCCTCATCCAATGGCGTATCTTCGCGATTCACAAAGTAATCATCTACTGCAATCGGATGCGGTTTGATGCCCAGTGTCCGCAACTGTATCGATAAACGATGGGAAAACGTCGTCTTTCCGGAGGAGGAAGGACCCGCAATCATAATAAACTTTTTGTTTCCGGATGCCACAATCTGCTCTGCAATCTCACCGATACGCTTTTCCAACAAAGCTTCCTGGATCAGCATAATATCGTTGATATTGCCTTGGGTAATCTGCTCGTTAAGATCTGCAACCGTAGCGATTCCCATCATCTGCCCCCACTGATTGGACTTGTTCAGTGTTGCAAAAAGCTTCGGTTGCGGAACAAACGGCTGAATCTGCCCCGGTGCTGTACGCTCCGGCATCTGCAGAATGAACCCATTCTCATACAAACTCAAGTCAAAGTATTTTAATATTCCGGAGCTCTGCGGCATGTAGCCGTAATAATAATCCGTATATCCGTCAAAATTATATACATTGGTACGGGAAGAACGGCGTACACGCAGCAGCTTTACCTTATCCTCCATCCCTTTCTTCGCAAACAACTCTCTCGCTTCCGGTGTCGGCATACTCTTCTTGGTAAACGGCACATCCTCTGCCACCAGGCTGCGCATCTGTCCCTTAACACTTTCTATCAGCTGCTCATTCAGCAGACTTTCCGGTTTTACTTCACAGTACAAAGCACCACGGATGGAATGTTCAACATTGACAGCATAATCGACATCTTCCCCCAACACCAACTCAAATGCCTTGAGCATCAGCAAAATCATACCGCGACGATAGGTACGGTATCCATCACTATCTGACACTGTCAAGAACTCGACCGTACAGTTCTCATATACTTTTTTGCTTAACTCCCTAAGACTTCCATCCTGAGAAGCCAAAATAATATCTGCACCATAATCTTTCACATAATCACGGCTGATATCAAACAAAGTTGTGCCACGCTGATAGGCTTTTCCAACTCCGTTTACCGATACTGTAATGATCTCCATCTTTTTCACACCTTTCTTTTCCTACTGATCTGCTGACCAAAACAAGACGTTCTCACGCTTACATAATACCGCAATTAGTCCAACTATCACAATCTTACTTATAAAAAGAAAGTGCACACTCCAATACTCTTAACTCTTCCATGAAGCCTGGAAGACGCTCTCTTGCACTTTCCGTATCGTTACGTTCCAGATTCTCTTTTACAAGCAGTGCTTTACGATATTCATTTTGCAGATATGCATGTAGCACCGGGTTCTGCTCCTGTAACAACAGTTTTCCAAATTCCAGTTCCGCAGGCTCATATTCTGCAACCTGCTCTTTTGGGTTCTGTCCATCGTCTCTCTGTAACATTTTCTGTACATTCACCGCATGGATGCTGTTATAGAATTTCCCGTCTTCCATGCAGCACTTCTCTTCCGTGATTACAAACCCATGTGTAAGCAGGAATCTGCGCACTGCCCCCCGTTCCGACTGCGGCTGCAGGATAAGCTCCTCCGCCTCCTGCATCCGCTCCAAGCCTTCCGATAAAATATGTACGGTAAGCGCTCCGCCCATACCGGCAATCAGTATTACTTCGGCTTCCGACGGTCTTAAATTCTCAAGCCCGTCGGAAAGTCGTGTCTCAATCCTGTCCTCACAATGAAAATATGCAATATTGGCATCGGCATGCGACAACGGACCCGGCCGCAGATCGGTTGCTATGACACGCGGCGCAATCCCGTTCTTCACAAGCCAGATAGCAACCCGCGCATGGTCGCAGCCGACATCGGCAACCACCTTGCCCTTCGGAATCATACCGATACTCATCATTAAACGCTCTGATAAAACCATGTTCTGCCCCCGCACTCTTCAGTATCTGCAAACTTTGTGCTGAAGGCACAAATTTGCAAACGAGCATAAACGAGCACGCTCGTTTGCTCGTTTTTTACTCGAGGAAGTCTCTCAGCTTACGGCTTCTGCTCGGATGTCTGAGCTTACGAAGTGCCTTTGCCTCAATCTGACGGATACGTTCACGAGTTACGTTGAACTCCTTACCAACCTCTTCCAAGGTTCTCTGTCTTCCGTCATCGAGACCAAAACGAAGGCGAAGTACCTTCTTTTCTCTCTCAGTCAGGGTCTCCAGCACTTCTGCCAACTGCTCCTTTAACAGTGCAAATGCTGCTGCCTCTGCCGGTACCGGAACATTGTCATCCTGAATAAAGTCACCAAGATGACTGTCTTCCTCTTCACCAATCGGTGTTTCCAGCGATACCGGTTCCTGAGATATCTTCTGAATCTCACGTACACGCTCTACCGGAAGTCCCATCTCCTTTGCAATCTCTTCCGGATACGGTTCACGCCCAAGCTCCTGTAACATCTGACGCTGTACACGAATGAGCTTGTTAATCGTCTCTACCATATGCACCGGAATACGGATGGTTCTTGCCTGATCTGCGATAGCACGGGTAATCGCCTGACGAATCCACCATGTTGCATAGGTGCTGAACTTATAGCCCTTACGGTAATCAAACTTATCTACTGCCTTAATCAGACCGAGATTACCCTCCTGAATCAGGTCAAGGAACTGCATGCCACGACCTACATAGCGCTTCGCAATGCTGACTACCAGACGAAGGTTTGCCTCAGACAGACGTTTCTTCGCCTCACGGTCGCCTTCTTCCATTCTCTGCGCCAGCTCAATCTCTTCTTCCGCAGACAAAAGCGGCACCTTACCGATTTCTTTCAGATACATACGAACCGGATCTTCGAGGCTGACACCTTCCGGTACAGATAAATCAATCTTAGATAAATCTTCTTCCTCTACCTCTTCCAGACTGATATCGTCCGGTTCCGGTCCTTCCAGGTCCGGGATTCGTAAAACATCTACGTTATGGGATTCCAGATATTCGTATACCAAATCAAACTGGTCCGAATCCAGCTCACAGTCTACAAAGAAATCATTGATTTCCTGATATTCAAGTACGTTTTTCTTTTTCTTCGCATACACCAGCAGTTCTTTCAATTTGTCGTGAAATTTCTGTCTGTTGTCTTCCATGTGGAGTACCCCCTCTTATGTTGTTATTGTTGCCTTCCATTGAGTGAAATATGCAGTTTTTGTAAGTTCATGGTCTCTTTTACAATCTTCTGATATGTCGCAATATCGTTCTGCTCGATGGCCTCTTTTCCCTTTACCTCCAGGAAATTCTTCATAATGCGCTTCACGGTATCAGAAAATGTTCGTTCGCGCTCGGCGTCCGTCATGTCTTCTCTGAGTGCTGCCGAAAACAATCCTGCAACCAGTGCCTGTTCCTCTGTACTATCGTAGTGTCCGATGATGCGTGCCGGTGTTACGCTCCCTTCTGTTTCGTACTGTTCGTACATCATCTTCGCTACTGTGTGGTAAGGCTCGTCGCAAAAATGCTCCAAAGACAAATATGACCGGATGCTTTGCAACAGTTTCAAATCCTCCGCCGCCCAGGTCAGAAGCATCTTCTGTGCCTGCACGACTGCAGTATCTGAAGCTTTTCGGATGCGGCTTTGTTCCTTCTCGCGTTCTGCCGTAATCTCCGCCACCTGCGTATTTACCAGTTTCGCTCCTGTGCGATTCACCAGTTTTCTTAAGTTTTCCAGGCCGATATGGTAGATTGCGTCCACCGCTTCCATGTAATTATTCCGTTCAATCTCCTCTGAAAATGCAGTCAACCGCGTGGCAATTTCGCGATAGAACCTCGTTTTCTGTTCCGGGTCCTTCATATCGTAATTCTTTTCCATCGTTGCGATTTCAAAGAAGAATGAGCCTTTAGCTTCATCAATCCGACGCTGGTATTCGTCGGTTCCCAGTGCCCGGATAAACTCATCCGGGTCTTTGTACGGCTTCATGTCCAGTACTTTTACCGTAATCCCCGCATCCTGCAGGATCGGAATTGCCCTAAGGGCCGCCTTCGTTCCCGCTACATCACTATCGTAGGTGATAATAACCTCGTTCGTATAACGCGACAACAGCTTGGCATGCAATCCCGTAAATGCGGTTCCAAGGGATGCGACTGCATTTGTAAAGCCTGCCTGATGCATTGCAATCACATCCATATATCCTTCACAGAGTAACATATAGTTCTTCCGTGACTTTTTTGCATAATTCAGTCCGTATAAGTTCCGGCTTTTATCAAAAAGCTTGGTCTCCGGAGAATTCAGATACTTTGGCTCTCCGTCCCCCATAACGCGCCCGCCGAATGCGATTACTTTGTTATTCACATCCATAATTGGGAACATAACACGGTTCCAAAACTTATCACTGCCGCCTCGCCGTTCATCAAAGCTGATAAGTCCGGAGCCCTTCAATAACTCATCCGAATATCCCTTTTTCTTAAGATATTGATACAAGTCGTTGCTGAACTTGTCTGAATACCCAAGTCCGAAGCTCTTAATCGTCTCCTCTGACAACCCACGCTTCACAAGATACTCCTTCGCCCGGCTGCCGTTTTGCGTATTCAAAAGGTAATGAAAATACTGTGCCGCAACCTTATTCACTTCATAGAGCTTGTTCTTTTCGTCTGCAGCACGCTTGGCTTCTTCGTTATAAGTATCTTCGGGAAGCTCAACTCCTGCGCGGTTTGCAAGCTCCCGTAGCGCTTCCACAAAACTCAGGCTCTCGTATTCCTGTAAGAAGGTAAATACGTTGCCACCCTTTCCGCAACCGAAACAATAATACATCTGCTTTGATGCGCTCACGGAAAAAGACGGCGTCTTCTCTCCGTGAAACGGACAGAGCCCCATATGGTTTGCCCCTTTTTTCTGCAGTTTTACATAGCCTCCGATGACGTCCACGATATTATTCCGCGAACGTACCTCTTCCACTATATTGTCATCGTATCGCATCGGTTGTCCTTTCTAAATAACCGACCAAGTCGTCGGAACCATCGCTTCGTGGTACTTGAGTATTGCATAGCTGTCTGTCATGCCGGCGATATAGTCACATACCACCCGTTCCTGTGATTCATTCTTTACATAATGAAGGGCGCGGAACTCCTCCGGTAACAGTTCAAAATGCTCGTTATAATACTCAAACAATTGTTCCAGCATCTTCTCTGCTTTTTTCTCCTGTCCCTTTGCAATCGGATTGGTATACACCGACTCAAACATGTGCTTACGCAGTCCCATCATCGCTGCTTCTACTTCCTCCGACATCAATATATCATCTCTGCCTTCACTGTGCTGGATAATGTCGTGTACAATTGTATTCAAACGCTCTGCCAGACTGTGGCCCAATACAGAGGTAAACTTTTCAGGTATCGTTTCCTCACTGATGATATGTCCACGGATTGCATCATCGATATCGTGATTCACATATGCAATCTTATCTGCAAGGCGCACAACTCTTCCCTCCAGGGTCATCGGACGTCCCGAGGTCTGATGATTCCGGATACCGTCTCGCACTTCCTTGGTCAGATTCAATCCGCGTCCCTGCTTTTCTAATATCTCTACGACTCTGACCCCCTGTTCGTGATGGGAAAAGCCACCCGGACAGATGCGGTTCAACGCACGCTCACCCGCATGACCGAACGGCGTATGTCCAAGGTCATGCCCGAGTGCAATCGCTTCGGTCAGATCTTCGTTTAACATCAGGGTCTTTGCAATCGTTCTTGCAATCTGAGATACTTCTAAAGTATGAGTCAGACGTGTACGGTAATGATCACCCTCCGGTGCAAGAAATACCTGTGTCTTGCCCTTGAGTCTTCGGAATGCTTTGGAGTGCACAATGCGGTCACGGTCTCTCTGGTAGACCGGACGGATATCGCAAGGTGTTTCCGGGTTGTCTCTTCCAAGTGACGAATCGCTGAACGCTGCATAGGGAGACAGCAGAACATACTCTCGCTTTTCCTGTTTTTCACGCGTAGTCAGATTCGGTTTCATAATTCCCCCGTTTTCCGGCATAGAACCCATATGAAGCACCTCCCTGCTTTACCTTTGTTTGTCTTTATTGCAATTCCGAAATCAAAATTCTTTTCTGATTTCAGAGCATAATCAGCCACTATTCCAATGTTCTATTATCCTAAAAGATTCTGCAGATGTCAAGAGTTGTTTTTCTTGAGTTTCTGCTGTTTTTTCAACGAGAATCGGTAATTTGGCACGACATATCATTCACACACAGATGAAAGAGACAGTTATTGAAAATGTGTGTCACTTTCGGACACAAGTGTCCGCCATTGTCACACATTTTCTGCAAACAGTCTTTTCAACAGTGCATTACATGATATTGTCGTGCCAAATTACCTTCGCGCTCTGCTGCAAAAATCAGAAACCCAAGTATATGTATAGGCTAATACGATTTTTCAGTTGATTCACTAAATGATACATTAAAAATAGTAATATAATAACCGAACCTTCCGTTCTCTTATCTTGTATACGGAAGGTTCGGTCGTCATTTTTCTTTATTGCTTAATGTCTGATGCTAAATATCCGCATCATGCAGTTTTCTTTTCTTTTATCCAAAGCGTTACCATTAGAATCAGCATAACCAGTGGGAACAGCATATTAATCAGTAGTCCATCCTTTAAGGTCTGTGCCGCTCCGACCAGACCGGTTACGGCAGGTCCTGAGCCACAGCCGATATCACCTGCCAGTGCAAGCAGCGCAAACATCGTAGTTCCTCCCATCGGCATCTTTTCTGCCGCAATGCTGAACACACCCGGCCACAGGATACCAACGGAAAAGCCACACAATGCACAACCGCAAAGTGCGAGCACCGGATGCGGTGCAAAAACTGCCAGAAGGTAAGATGCTACACAAAGCACCAGACTCCACCGGATAAAACGGCTCAGATTCAGCTTGTGTCCGAAATTCGCATAGACCATACGGGAAAGTCCCATCAGGGTTGCAAACAGACAGGGGCCAAACAGATCACCCAAGGTTTTATTGACATTCAAGCCTCCCTCTGCAAAGTAAGAGCTCCACTGCGACATGCCTTGTTCGGATGCACCGGCACAGATCATCAGCACAACCAACACCCAAAAAAGTCCGTTCTTCATCAGCTTGCCAATTGGCATCGGTTTGCCTTCTGCCAATGGCGGCGGAAGCGGCACTGCCAAAAACAGCAACAGGTTCAGGAACGGTACAACAGCCCAGAACACCGGAAGTAACAATCTGACTGATTCTCCGGTCAGTACAAAGAATAGTGTGGACAACAGCACGACTGCAACGTGTCCCCAACAATAGAAGGAATGCAGCATACTCATAACAGATGCTTTATTCTCCAACGGTAACGCTTCCACCAGCGGACTTACCAGCACCTCGATGATGCCGCCGCCGATTGCATTCACACTCGTTGCAAGCAGAAGACCGACATAGGGATTCGGCATCAGCCCCGGAAGTACTGCTAAGAGTATCAGTCCCAGCGTTGCTGCCCCGTGCGCAAGCAGCATGCAGTTGCGATGTCCTATCTTATCGGCATACTTCGCGCCAAGCAGGTCTACCAGTATCTGTACGCCGAAGTTTACAAATATCAGGATACCGATCTGCGACAATGAAATGTCAAACCTATTCTGAAAAGTTACAAACAGCAATGGGGTCAGGTTATTGATAATTGCCTGTGTAATGTATCCGATGTAGCAAGCGTATAAAGTATGTTTATAAGTCAAACGGGATTTCATACGTTTATTCCTCTCGTTTTTTCAATATCTACTATATTCTGCACAGATAATGGTGGTTCCTGATGGTTCCATTCCATGTGCAATAATTATCGTATCTCCGCCAGTGCTGTTATACTATTTTTCAGCGACATTACGAGTAGACGTGAGAGTGAACGTGCTAGCTTCGCTGACCGAGTCGTCCTTCGTGCCCGCCGTGCGGGTGTGGTTACGAAGGACGCGAATCAGCGAAAAATCAGCGCACGTGAACGAGCCGTCCACACAGTCTGGCGCTGCGAAAATATGTATAACAGCATGGTGGAGCATTTAGATTACTCAGTCAGCATTGCTGCCCGTGCAAGAGCTGCATCAATATTAGCGCAGAAATTCTCTTCGCCGATTGCCTTATCAAGCTCTGCCTTTTTGATTACTGCAAGCGGCTGCTCGCACACATGAGAAAGAATCAGGGTTACATTATGCTTTGCACACTGCTGCTGTACGCTCTCGATGGCGCGAAGTCCGGAGACATCCATCGCCGGTACGTTACGCATACGGAGAATCAATACTTTTGCGTCCTTTGCCATTGGGAAGTTCATGAATTTTTCTGCTGCACCGAAGAACATCGGTCCGTCGATTTCATATACGAGGGTATGCTTCGGAATCTCTTTTAAGATGATATCTGCCTGATTTTCCAGTGCAGGGTCATGGGCATCCTTCCATGCATGTACCTGCGCTACATCGGACATACGCTTCATGAAGAGAAGGGCTGCAAGTACAAGACCTACTTCGATGGCAACTACAAGGTCGAAGACTACGGTAAGGCCGAAGGTCAGTACCAATACAAGGATGTCACTCTTCGGAGAGGTCTTTACAATCGCTACGAACTGTCTCCAACCGCACATGTTATAAGCTACCATCATCAGGATAGCAGCAATCGTCGGCATCGGAATCAGTGCCGCATATGGCATCAATACTACCATCACAAGCGCAAGGGTTACTGCATGTACCATGCCGGCGATCGGGGTACGACCACCATTCTTGATATTTGCCGCGGTTCTTGCAATTGCACCGGTAGCCGGGATACCGCCGAACAGACCGGAAGCAATGTTACCTGCGCCCTGTGCAATGAGTTCGGTGTTGGAGTTATGACGGCTATTAATCATACCATCAGCTACCACACAGGAAAGCAGGGATTCTACTGCTGCCAATACTGCGATGGTGAATGCATCCGGCAGTACTTCCTTCACCAATCCCATGGAGAAGTTCGGCATTGCAAACTTTGGAAGTCCGCCATTGATTTCATATAAGGAACCAATGGTATTTACGTTCATATCAAGCAGCTTCACCATAGCTGCACCCACCAATACAGCAATCAGAGATGCCGGAATCTTCGCCAATTTCTTCGGCCAGAGGATTAAGATGGCAAGACTGACTGCTGCCACGACAAATGCCTGCCAGTTAAATGTTGTAATGGTCTTTCCTACTTCAATCAATTTCTCCATCGTCTCCACCGGACTCTCACGGAAGGTAAGACCCATGAAGTCCTTGAGCTGTCCGATGGCTATCGTTACAGCGATACCTGCGGTAAAGCCGGTTGTTATTGTATAAGGAATAAAACGAATCAAGCTTCCGAATCGCAACACACCCATCAGAATCAGTATGCCGCCTGCAAGCACGGTTGCCACAATCAATCCTTCCATACCGCTGCGGTACACAATACCTGCAATAATCGTACAGAAGGCAGCGGTCGGTCCTGCAATCTGTACGCGGCTGCCACCGAGGAACGAGATGATAAAGCCCGCCACAATTGCGGTATACAGACCATTTTCCGGGCTCACACCGGATGCCAGTGCCAAAGCGATTGATAACGGCAATGCAATAACTGCCACGATAATGCCGGCAATCACATCCTTCATTAACTGCTCTTTTGAGTAGTTCTTCATAACCTTGAACAGTTTCGGTTGAAACGTTTTCATTGCTTTTCCCATCCTTGTTTTAGTTTTTCATACACAAAACGCGGAGTCTCATCGGACCCCGCGTGACATTATACTGCTGCATCTTCTTATTTTCCATGTGTTTTTTATAAAACGGACAATTTTCGTGGTTTTGCCCGTTTTTTGTATCCTCAGCGAGGAATCTTGGGCATTTTGCCATAGGCAAAGTTACTGTGACACCGTAAACAACGAATAGAAATACTCTTTTCTCTGCATAAGTTCCTCAAAACTTCCCGCTTCTGCGATAACGCCATTCTTCAAGGTCAGAATACAATCGTATTGCTTCAACAGATTTTCATCCAATGCATGCGTCACCACAATCCTAGTAATATCCCGTAACTGCAGAATCGCCTGGAACACCTGGTATGCCGTCTGCGCATCCAGTGCTGCCGTCGCTTCGTCGACCAGAAGCACTTGCGATTTTTTCAGAAGACTTCTTGCAATCGAGATACGCTGCTTTTCTCCGCCGGACAAACCACTTCCATTTTCCCCGCATAAGTACTCTTCCCCACGTTCCGCAATCAACTGTGACAATCCGGACAGGGCAATCGCACGGTCTACCTCCTCGCGCGGGAATTCCGAAAACATCGTAATATTATCCCTGATTGATGCATTAAACACAAAAACATTCTGCTGGATGACAGATACCATTTCATACAGCGCTTCACTGCGGATTTCTCTTAAGTTTGTATCATCATATGTAATCGTTCCCTGATATTTCGGCTGTGCAGCCATCATCAGATTCAAGAGAGTAGATTTTCCGCTTCCGGAAGCTCCGACCAGTGCATAGGACTTACCGGCTTCAAAAGTAAAATTGATATCGTTCAGAACAGGCTTATCGGCTTCATAGGCAAAAGACAGGTTTTCCAAACAAATCCCATCTGTCAACTTTCGTTTGTCGGTCTCGCCTTCCTCGCGGACGTTTTCACTCAGCGCATCCGCAAGTTTCTGCATCAGTGCCTTTGCAGCCTTGCATTCCGCCAGACACTGCGGAATTACCGAAATTGGTGACAGCACATAATTGAGTAATTGTACAAAAACAAGTACAACACCGACCGTTACCCCTTTTCCTGAAAGTGCCAGATATCCACCCACCAGGAATACCCCAAGCTGCACTACAACCGATGCCAGCGCAGACAACATCTGCACAATAATCGTTATCTTTCTTCGTTTCTCTTGCACAGATGCAACCATCCGTACACTCGCAGCAAAATTCCGACATACCTGCAACTCCGCACGGAAAGACTTCACTACCGAAAATCCTGCCAGACTGTCCTGCAACACGGACATGTATTTTTCATTGCAGTCTGACACCTGTTTTTCTGCTTCTGCAATCCGGTTCCCAACCAAGACCGTTACCACCACCGGAAACAGCGAAAACAAGATGGAAACCACCGTCAGCAGCGGATGATACAAAAGCATCATAACCAACGCACCGACGAACAGCACTGCCTGATCTGCGATAAGAAAAATATTGCACAAATAGTTTGACTCTATTGTTGCCGCATCGTTACTAAGCGCCGAGATATACAAGCTTGAATTCTCTCCGGAAAACGCCGAGATGCTTTTCTTTGACAGCTGTTCAAACACATGCTCCTTATACTGTGTCATACCTTTCGCGATAAACCTAGGCTTTGATACATAGGCAAACAGGAACCCTAACACCACAATCACTGCAGACAATGCCGCCATCGCAATCAGCTCTTGAAAATCAAAACCGATTTCAACGCCTGCAACCAAATCTAATATCTGCTGTAGCAGCCAAGATATCAACAGATTCCCAGCAGTAATCAATAGCGTCGGTATCATCGCAATAACCAAACGTCCATGGTTCCCACGGTAAAACTGTTTCAAATAAGAAGTTATTGTTATTCTTTTCTCTTTCTCCTTCATCATCCGTCCCTTCTTTCAGCGTCAGACGCCCCTTCTTGTTCTCTCGCCTGCTTTTGCTTCTCTTCTATGATTTTTTCCCACATTGCACGTGTCGTATTGGTCTCATCTTCGCCGTTTCGGTCAAATTCCAACTCAATGGCTTCCATCGCAGTTGCTCCGAGCGTATCATACGCAGCAGCATTCTGAACCTCACCGATACAGAACTTGATCCCTTTAAAACTATATACCGGTGAATCATCAAACGCCCTTGCTACCTCATACGCCTTCCTAAGATACCTCTTTGTCTCTTCAGTCCCCGTTAATTTCTCCGACACAATAGCACAAGTTGCATATAATCTTGCCCGGATTTTATCCACATATGTTACCTCATCCGGTTTCAACTTTAACGACTCCAGATACCCGTTCAACCACTGTGCGGCCTCCATTGCTTCTGCATACTCTTTTTTTCGCATATAGTAGCACACATACCCGCACATAATGCGAACAATTGATGAAAAACTATCTACCAAAGCTTTTAAGAGATACGGCTCTGCCTGTTCAGTTTTATATAAGTCATCCGCTGCATAAATGAGACCGATTTGTGCATTATGTACTCCACCTACGTTATATCGTTCCAGCAGTTCGATTCCTCTTTCCTTGTCCCCCATCAGCATATAGCATTGTGCGATGTCTGCCCGGATGGTATATTCATTGATTTTGGAATCCGTGTTTTGCGATAACAGAAGAATCGCATGCTCTAATAGTTCAATCGCCCGCTCTAGTGTTTTTTTCTCACTGTTTTCAACCCCCATCAGATAATACATCTGACCGCAGTGGTATACGATAGAGAAATTATTCGGATAACGGACCAGTGCTTTTTCTATCTCCCCCACTGCCTCTGTGAAGTTCTTCTTCAACTGCAGTTCATAGAGCCGCTCCGCCAATGCCTCACACGCACCGCTCTGCACCTGATATCCCAGTAAGGCATCTACCGATACCCCGAACAAATCCGCCATCTCAATGATATATCCGAGTTCCGGTGTTGTCACGCCGCGTTCCCATTTGGAAACGGCAGCAAAGCTGATTCCTAACGCTTCCGCCAACTGCTCTTGCGTCATGGAATTTGCTTTCCGCAATCTGCTGATGTTTTGGGAAAAAGTCATCTTCATAGCACCTGCCTCCTTTGGTTCTCTTAAGCTGGTTTTATTTTATCTGCATTTACCCAAAAAGAAAAGAAACTATTGATCCAATCGGTTTATATTTTTTTGAACCACAGGTTTAATTTGTAAAAATATAAGAGTGAGAGCATAATGTCGCTCTCACTCTCATATTCATCACTATACTTCACTACACAGCATTTCTACTTCATCTATAGGCAGATTAGAAACATCCGCTATCACTTCTATGTCAAAACCTTTTTTCAGCATATTTACGATAACGCTTTTCTTTCCTTGTACAATCCCCTTCTCTATACCTTGTTCTATACCTTGTTCTATACCTTGTTCCATACCTTGCTTCATGCCTTGGGCAATTCCTTCTGCTCTGCCCTGCAGGATGCCTTTCTCTATTCCTTCCTGCACACCGTCCTGATAATACTCATCCAATGCCTGACACATATTGCCATCTGCTCCTTTCTTCTCATTCACCACTGCAAGCAACTTATCTGTGTTTAATAACACTGCCATTGCCTGCAACGCTTCATAATCCAAATTTCCAAAATATTCGCTGTGTTCTTTTGTATATTCAAGGAGTCTTCTTTTGTTTTTTTTGTATCTTAACATATGGAACATCATCTGTAAATCGCTTTTGTACTTCCTAACGTCCTCAATGCAGTTCACTTCAATCAGGTTCATTCGGTAGTTCGGCACATACTTTTTCAAAATATGTATCAATTCCTTATCCTCTACTCCAAACAGTTCATAAAGCTCGGTAGCACCGTCCCACGCTTCTTCACCATAGTAAAAAATGATAGTTATCACCGGACAGAGTTTGTCCTTTTTTCGAAAACGCGAGAAGAATTCATTCTCGTCCACACTTCTCTTTTCCTCTTCTGATAACTGTTCCCACACCAGACGCATCTGGTCTGTATACGCAAGGGCATCATACAACATTCCCCTTACCGGCATGGCATAATGAATCTTTTCCTGATTTTCCAAAGCCAGTACTGCAAGCTCCGCCTCTCCCTTCCAACTCATCACAAGGTCACGGTATCTCTGCTCTGTCCGATATCGAACCTTTCCCGCTTTATCAGTCGTATCCTTCTCATCATTGTCTGCATTCTCAATCACAATCCCCGACTCACTATTGATCTCTTCGAGTTCTTCCGGTTTTATCACTTGTTCTCCATCAAAGACGACTGCGTTGAATAAATCCGCAAATCGTACTTTGTTCTTCAGCCATTGCTTTAATACGACATCTGATTTTCCCAACAAAATACCTCCTGTTTGTTTTTACAACATTTTACATCGCATTTGTTGGAAATACAAGGAAATTCGTGCTGCAAATTTCGACAATACAAATTAACCCCCTAGGAATCATCACGTTAGATAAAAAGCCCGAATGAAGCAATCACTCAAGTTGCTCAATATAAGCATAAAGCCTTTCCATGAATTCTTTGTTCACAATCTTAACAACATAAAGTCTGCTTCCATTCACCCGGAACTTCACCTCATACCCCGCATATTCGAATCCATAGACACGTTCCGGATCATCCTGATACGACGGGCGCGGGTCCTGCGCAAGAATACCGAACAATCCCTCCAGCTTATCCGGCGGTAACTGTTTCTGCATTTTTTCCGGTATCTCAACCTCCAAACGATATCCCTGATTCTGTGCCGTAAATCCTTCCTTCGCCTCCGGATGCGCGTCCGCATAAGGGATATAAGGCTTGATATCATAAATAGGAGTTCCGTCCATCAGGTCAGCTCCACCAACTTCTATCACCGGTCCCAATTCCTTATCCTGACGGATTCCGAGAATCTCAACACAGGAAAGCCCAATCGGATTCGGTCGGAACGGTGAACGGGTTGCAAAGACACCCATTCGGGTGTTACCCCCCAGGCGTGGCGGGCGCACGGTCGGCGACCAATTATCACGCTTTGCTTCGGAGAACTCCCAAATTATCCAAAGATGCGAAAATCCCTCCAACCCGCGTAGTGCATCGGGATTCCGATACTCCGGTTCAAAGACAATCTCAGCCCGTAATTCACTTACCAGTCCGCTCTGCCTCGGCAGACCGAACTTGGTCGGAAAATCACTCCGGATATGTGCAATTATCTTCATTTCCTGTGAGCTCATGTATATCACATCTCCTTTTCAATGTCATCCTAATCTTCCCCTTACCGATTCTTATCCGATATTCCTTAGTACTTCCGCTACTTCCAACAAACTATCGCAGTGCAAATCCGGCACAATTTCATAATTCTCCGGCAGCACCACCTGCTTCGAGTTAATCCACACTCCGGTAATTCCAAGCTGTTGCGGTCCTCCGACATCCCATCGGATGTTGTCACCAATCATCCAGACCTCTTCTGCCCGTAGCTGCATCTTATCCAATGCATACTCGAAGATACGCGGGTCAGGCTTACTGTACCCTATCTCCGTATCAATAAAAATATGTTCAAAACGTTCGGTCAGACCGAAGCGTTCCAGTTTCTCACGTTGCGTATCTGCGATTCCGTTCGTCACGACTGCAAGACGCAGACCTAACTCTTTCATAGCATCCAGTGCTTCCACTGCGCCGTCCATCGGACGGATACGTTCGTTATGCAGCTTCATATAAAGTGCAGCGTAATCCTTGGCGTGTGTAATCCGCTCTTCCACTTGAAAATAACTCTCGCCTGCATACTGCTTCAGTGCCTCCATCACGACCTCACGGCGTGCCAGCACCAGGTTCTCCCTGCCGCGTTTGTGGCGCTCCGGATCACCCCAATACCACTTCTTCGTCTCCTGTATCTTTGCAATCAATCCCTCCACGGAGAATTCCGGTTCGTATGTATTCACGAACCATTCCGTACTTTCTCTCCACGCAGGTGCAGAAGTCAGGTCGAAAGTGGTAATCGTATCATCCAAGTCAATAAACACTGCCTTCGGCATTCTTAAATTGTCCGCAATTCTATGTATCATATCTCTTGTCTCCTATAAAATCATCTCAGCTGCAAACACCACGATACAACACACAATCGATACCGGAAACAATCCGGCACCGAACCACGCCATCACGATGCCCACAACTGCTGCCAGAATTCCTGCAAGCGGCATCTGCGTCGCCTCCATGATAGCCGGAAACGTCATTACCGCTAGTGTCACGTACGGCACATAATATAAGAAAGAACGCAAAAACCGATTCTTAATCGGCTTTCGTATCAAAGTAAACGGCAACACACGGATTGCATAGATTACGGCTGCCATAATCAATATGTAAATATATATATTATTTGACATTACTGTCACTTCCTTTCATCATTCCGAGTCCTCTTCCTGCGTCGGAAAGAACGCTGCAGCTACTGCCGCAATTACCACGGTCAACAGAATCGTAATCGAACCATCCGTCATCTCGGCGAACAAAGGCAGCTTACGGATCAAAAAGCTTGCCGCAAAGCTCACGGCTACCAGAACTGCCACAACCCGGTTCTTCTTTGCCGGCGGTATGATGATTGCAATAAACATACCGTACAGCGCAACACTGAGCGCACTCACAACCCGCGCAGGCAGCGCATTTCCTGCCAGTACACCGCACGCTGTACCGATTGCCCATGCCGGAAGCGTCAGGCTGACCGCGCCGTAGGAATACCACGGATTCACCGTGCCCGGACGCGCTATCGCGATACCAAACAACTCATCCGTTATCGTAAATCCCATCAGAAAACGGTGCCGCATCGGCATATCCGGTGCAAAGCGCTGGCCGAGCGCACAGCTCATCAACAGATATCTCGCATTCGTTACCAGTGTCACGACTGCCATCTCCAGATACGGTGCACCTGCTGCAATTACAACAAAACCGGCATATTCTCCCGCCGATGCCGTACATAGCGCACTGGCAAGGAATCCTTGCCATGCATTCATCCCTGCATTCCGTGCTGCAATTCCGAGTGTAAATGCTACTGCAAAATACCCAAGCGCGATGGGAATACCATCCCGCATCCCATGCCGGTATACTTTTAACCTCGATTGATTTTCTCTATTGTAACTCATAATTTCCTCGCATGATTTTCCGCTTGTTATCTGTAATTTCATATATGCAGAACGTCCATTTTTGTCTCTGAAACACTGAGGCACAAGCACCACTGCCCTATACCTCAAAACAGTATAGCGTATTGCGAATTCATCTGCAAGCAGAGATTCTTCTCTTCTTTTTCACAACAAAAACCGCAGACAAAAGCACATTCCAAACCGAATTCCACATTTTGCGATTTTCGTATTGCTTTTTCACGTTTTGGCGTTATAATGTAGTTAGAAATTCGCTCCGCATCGGAGCATCATGCAGGAGGGGCCTATGAAAAATACAATGGAATACAAAGGTTATATCGGAAGCGTTGAATTTGTAGAAGAAAAAGCTTGTTTTTTCGGAAAAGTATTGGGTATCAACACCTCAATTGCATATGAAGGCGAATCCGCATGGAAACTGATTACTAACTTCCACGCGGCAGTTGATGATTACCTCGCCCGCTGTAAAGAAGACGGCATCCAGCCGGAAGCTGCTTATACCGGTACCATTAATATCCGCATCACACCGGAGCTTCATCGACAGGCTGCACTTGCCGCAATTGCACAGGATATCTCCTTCTCCCAGTTTATCGAAGAAGCTGTCCGAAACGCCGTTAAGTAGACTTTTTTCTTCGGTATACCGATATTAATACAAGGGCAACGACAGATGCGATGAGCAGTAACAGACTCATGGCATCTTTTATTTTGTCAAAATCCCCTGACAATTCCACCACCAGTCTGTCGCTAACTCCAATTACCGCAAGGAACGCAATCACGATTCCAAGCAGGCCTTCTCCGGCAATCATCCCGGAACATACTAACGTTCCGTCATTGATTAACTCTTGCTTTTCTCTCTCTTCTTTTCTGCTACGCTCGAAAAAGAAGCGCACAATCCCTCCTACCATGACGCAGGCACTTAACGCAACCGGAAGATAGATACCGATCGCAAAGGACAGCGCCGGAATTCCGATCAGACTTACCACCACAGTTAGAAATGCTCCGATGAATACCAGTGTCCATGGAATATTGTTCTCCATCACACCTTCCGTTATCAGCTTCATAAGACTTGCCTGCGGTGCCGATATCTCGTCGGAACCAAATGCCCATGCGCGGTTCAACAGATGCAGAATCAGTCCGATTGTAAGCGCAGATACAGTCACACCAATCAATTCACCAATCTGCTGTTTTCGTGGGGTCGCTCCCAGAATGTAACCGGTTTTCAAGTCCTGTGACGTATCCCCTGCTGCGCAGACAATCACACAGATGAC
>JAZSIB010000165.1:0-11361 GCA_045533585.1 Lachnospiraceae bacterium
TCATTTCCCACCGGAACTTGTCTCTTACAATGCCTGCGAAAAAGCAAAACAAAAACGGACAGCTTACGCTGTCCGTTTTCGGAGAAGGTATTTTTGTTACTTATGGGGTGTAGCAAAAACTATATAATGTATTGGGGTTTACGAGTGTTATTATATCAGCATTATCTACAAAAGTGTGCACAAACATAAACTTTTTTCGCATGTATTTTTGTCACATCTGTCAATAGATTTGACACTTCCTACAAAAAACAGGGTGCAGAACCTACAATTCGCACCCTGTTTTTGTACATTTTTTATATTTTGCCCATTTGTGCACTTTACCCAATTTGTAAACACTTACATATCATCTGCACTCGTTTCGCTGTCTGTAACCGGTGCTGCCTCTTCCGATGCACCACCAAATAACGTTTCAAACTCTTCGCGGGTAATACGTTCTTTCTCAATCAACAGATCTGCACAACGGTCAAGCACATCGCGGTTTTCCAGGAGAATCTCCTTCGCCTTTGCATAACACTCGTCGATGATCCCCTTAACCTCCGCATCAATCTTGCTTGCAACCGACTCGCTGTAGCTGCGGGTATGTGCAAGGTCACGGCCAATGAAGACTTCGCTCTCGTCATTGTCATAATTCACATGACCGATAACATCGGAGAAGCCGTATTCCGTTACCATCTTACGGGCAGCCTTCGTTGCCATACGGATATCCTGGGAAGCGCCGGTGGTCACATCATCAAACACCAGCTCTTCCGCCACACGACCACCGAGCGATACTACGATATCCTGCAGCATGCGTCCCTTGGTGTTGAACATCTCGTCACGCTCCGGCAGCGGCATCGTATAACCTGCTGCCCCCTGACCGGTCGGAATGATGGATACCGCATACACCGGCCCCACATCCGGCAGTACATGGAACAGAATCGCATGACCTGCTTCATGGTAAGCCGTAATCTTCTTATCCTTCTCGGTTACGACACGGCTCTTCTTCTCCGTACCGATACCAACCTTGATGAAGGACTTACGGATATCTTCATCAATAATATATGCACTGTTTCGCTTCGCTGCGCTGATTGCTGCTTCATTGAGCAGGTTCTCAAGGTCTGCTCCGGTAAATCCGGCTGTTGTCTGCGCTACGCGCTTCAGGTCTACATCTTCTGCGAGCGGCTTGCCCTTGGCATGCACCTTCAGAATCTCTTCTCTGCCCTTCACATCCGGTCTTCCGACCACAATCTTACGGTCAAAACGACCCGGACGCATGATAGCAGGGTCCAGAATATCCACACGGTTCGTTGCAGCCAGCACGATAATACCGCTGTTTGCGCCGAAACCGTCCATCTCCACAAGCAACTGGTTCAATGTCTGCTCACGTTCATCATGTCCGCCGCCCATACCGGTACCTCTGCGACGGCCTACTGCATCAATCTCGTCGATAAACACGATACACGGTGCATTTTTCTTTGCTTCCGCGAACAAATCCCGCACACGGGAAGCACCCACACCGACAAACATCTCTACAAAGTCAGAACCCGATATCGAGAAGAACGGAACACCTGCTTCTCCGGCTATCGCTCTTGCAAGCAAAGTCTTACCGGTTCCGGGAGGACCCTCAAGCAGTACGCCCTTCGGAATCCGTGCGCCGACATTCACATACTTCTTCGGTGCCTTCAGGAAATCTACGATCTCTTCCAGCTCTTCTTTTTCTTCCCTCAGTCCTGCAACATCCTTGAAGGTTGTTTTCTCGTCCGTCGTCATCTTGGCGCGGCTCTTGCCAAAATTCATCACCTTGCTGTTGCTGCCGCCACCGGCTGCCTGCCCGCTCATAAACATGAACAGGAAGATGACCGTGATGAAGATTAACAGATACGGCAGCACCGTTGTTACAAACACACTCGGCTTCGAGACATCCAGCATGTTATACGGAATCCCGTTCTCGATCACCACTTGCTCCACTGCCGTAACATCCGGCACATAAAACGTTGCCGCCTTATCTCCGGTCAGACTTACCGCCACCTTACCGGACGGCGTTTCTTCGTTCTGGGAAATCACTACGGACTTTACCCTTCCATCTGCGACATCCTGAAGAAAATGCCCATACTCGTAAGTGTCCCTCAATGCTGCCGACTGCAGATGGGAAAGCCCCAGAACAAACAACAGTATGATGGGAACGATCAAGTAAAATCCAAATCCCTTAAATGATTTTTTCATATAACTTCTCCAAACACATTATTCAAAATCAATCACACCGACATACGGCAGATTGCGATATCTTTGGTCAAAATCCAGACCACATCCGACTACAAATGCATCCGGGATCTCAAAACCTGTATATTTTACATCAACTTCTATCTCACGGCGTGACGGCTTGTCAAGCAACGTACAAATCTCGATGCTCGCCGGCTCGCGGGACTCAAACATGCTTGCGAGACAAGACAGGGTTCTTCCGGAATCCACGATATCCTCTACAATCAGCACGTGCTTTCCCTGTACCGGTTCATCCAAATCCTTCAGAATCTTTACACGTCCTGCACTGGTCGTTCCGCTTCCGTAACTGGACAACGCCATAAAGTCGATTACCACCGGAACCGTAATATATTTTGCAAGCTCTATCATGAAATATGCGCCACCTTTTAATACGCATACCAGATGAAGCTTCTTTCCCTCGTAATCCTTACTGATAATCTCGCCTAATTCCTTAATTCTGCGGTTTACCTCTTCCTCTGCAATCAATACACTGACTTTCTCTGCCATGGTATCTTGTTATCCTTTCGTTATTGTATATTCCATTCTATCAGAAGTATTCGTTCCGTATCCGGTCTTACTCTGTGCCCTTCTCCGGTACGCAGTCCCGGAATCCAGAGTACCGACTCGCCCTCCGCTACCAGACAGAGTCTGCTGCGCTTCGAAAATGGCACCTTGGCATCTACCAGATAATCCTTCAACGGTTTTCCTCTTCCATCCGGATAGAGACAAAGAAAATCCGTCGTTTTCGGTGTTCTGACAGAAATATTATCCTTTATTCTATCATAATCAAAACATTTCGTATAGTCATTTTCCGCGATTTTTACAATTTCACGATATGCATCCGGACCAAATTCCTGCCGATGTTTTACCATAAACCAAAGGCTGCCGCCATCCGGCAGATACACTACCGTCTGTTCTCCCTCCTGCAGCTTTGGCCATTCGCAGAACGCCTTCTGCTCCGTTTCCTGTGCATCGGCAAGATACAGTTCAATGCAGTCATAACCTTTTCTTGCAACAATACCATATGGCAGATTCAACCGACTTCCCACCTGCCCTGCACACAATCGCTGTAGCGCCTCCACATGTACCGTCGAGATATCTCTCTTTTTCCCGGCCAGCTCATACAAGGCTTTTCGAAGCGCCAGCTCCAATAACACGGGTTCCTCTTCTTGCTGCAGCGAAAATACAATCCGTGCATCTTCTGTTCTTGCGCAACGTTCATACAAGGCATCTGCCTGCCGTTGCAGATAGTCCGCCGCTCTGCCTGCGTGATGCGCCAGTGTATTTAAGTTTCGCACCGTTTGTGCATTAATATACTCCGTCGCCAGCGGAAGAATACTGTTTCGGATACGGTTTCTGCTATAATTTTCATCCGCATTCGTAGAATCTACACAATACGACTGTTCGCGCTCCTGCAGATATTCTTCTATCTCAGCCCGCGACACGCATAACAGCGGCCGGATAATCCTGACAGCGCTGCCATCCGGCATCGGACTGCACGGTGCAATACCGGCAAGCCCCTGTATTCCGGTCCCTCGGAACATGCGAAACAACAAAGTCTCCGCATTGTCTTCCATATGGTGCGCCACAGCCACCTTGTTACAGCCCCTCTTCTTTGCCTCCTCAGCGAAACAACGGTAACGCCACTCACGCCCTGCTTCTTCTTCACTCAGATGCATACACTTCGCTTCGCTTCGAATATCAAGTCGCACCGTGCGACAGGGAATATCTAACTCCTCGCACAACACCTGTACAAACAGCTCGTCCCTCTCTGCCTCTTCTCCTCGCAGACCGTGATTCACATGTACTGCATACAGTTCCAGCTCGTAGCTTCTCCTAAACTCATGCAGAAGTCTTAGCAGACAAACAGAATCTGCACCGCCGGACACACCGATTACGAGCCGGTCTCCCCGCTCTAACATACGGTGTTCTTTTACAAATTCAAGAATTCTCTTTTGCACTCTGACACTCCTGTCTTTCCTGCATCTGCAAACTTTGGGTCGAAGGCACACAGCTCTGTCTCAGGCTGCAAACACTCCGGTTACCAATATCGTAATGTCGTCCTTTGGCACATATCCCGGACTTGCCGCTATTCCTTCCATGATCCGCTTTGCCATTTCCTGCGGACTCCGCTCCGTCATACCGGCAATCATCTGCTCCAGATACTCTTCCTTCTCCTGCAGACCAATGCAGTCCAGCGCTCCGTCCGAAAGCATGATAACATAATCATCATGGTATAGCTTTTTATGTTTTGTCTCGCAATCCACCTCATCTAAGAATCCTAACGGAACTGAGGTCGAGGTTATGGTTTCTACCCAGTTTTTCCGTTTGATGAAGGTAGTTGCCGCTCCTGCCTTAACAAATTCGCAATTGCCGGTGTAAAGATTTACGATTCCCATGTCCAGAGTCGTGAACTTTACCTGCTGCGACCGCAGCATCAGTGCTGTGTTCAAAAGCTTCACCACAGAAGACTCCTCAAACCCCGCAGCCAGCAACTGTTCCAGCAGTTCCACCACCATCGTGCTGTCCCTGCCGGCTTCCACTCCGGAACCCATTCCGTCCGCAAGTATCATCACCGCATCTCTTCGCCCGCTTCGCAAAAAAGAATACGTATCTCCGGAACACTCACCGCTTTCCCGTGTGCATCGCGCAATACCGGTCAACACATGATACCTCGGTGCCTCATAAAATATGTATTCGGCGTACTCCTTTCCGACCACATTTCGGTTCTCCTCCGAAGGCAACATCGGAATATCAAGCAACGCACTGATTTTCTCTGCCAACACTTTGGTTCTTGCACAGACACCGCGCCTCGTCTTTGCAACAATTCTAAGCTCACGCCCCGACTCACGGTCAAAAAACAGCGCGATTTCTCTTACCTGCAGCCGTTCTGCATGAAGGAAATTGGCCAGTGCCTGTTTTTGCAACTCCGTAACCTCTTCCTTCCCACAGAGCACCCGGGAGGATTTTCTGACAACAGCCGCAACCTGCGTCAGTTGTTCCGCTATAATGCCACGGCTTTCCTCCTGCTGGCGGCACAACAGACGATTCTGTTTTTCCTGTTCCATCTGCCGGTTGAGTTCCGTCACATACCGTTCCGCCTGTACACAGCTCTCCCGCATCCCCTGCGGAATCTTTTCTACGGCAAGTCCGCCATCCCGGCAAGCAAGTTCCAACAACTCACAGACCGCCCGGTAGCTGTCCTGCATCTTATGGCTCCAGCAGTTTTCACATTCACTGCATTCCCTACACAGCTTGTCCGACAGCTCCTCCATCAAGCGGTTCTTATCCGGCTCCCCGGACACAACATCTGTCTTTGCGCGAAAACCTTCTGCCAGTGACTGCAGAGAATCCGCTATCTCTGTGAGCCGTTCTCCGGTCAGAGACAGGTTCAGATTCCGATATCCGTACAGCGGACCGAATAACTTTTTTCGGATTGCCGTCAACCGCACGGATGCATACGGATATAATAAAAATCCGGTAAAGACCATACTCAATAACAAAAGTATCTTCAACAACAGCTCCGACTGAATTAACGTCATCAGAAGAAACACGATTCCTACCGCAAGTATCATTCGTAATGTCTTTTCACTCAATCTCCCATTCATGACTGCACCTAACCTCGCATCAAAAGTTGTAAGCGAGATTATAGGACAGCCATAAGAAGTATTTTGTCAAAAAAGATAGGTCGCCGGATGAAATCGGTTGACAAGAACCTCCTCCGGAGACCTTCAGATGACGATTTGAAGCAGTTAAACTATTTTAATATGCTCCTGCCGCTCACTCTTCCCCATTCTTAATAATAATATCATCCGGGTCTGTGAGTCCCAGAATTTCTCTTGCAAAATCCTTTACGAACTTCTTCGTTCTTACATAAACACTGTATTCTTCAATCTCTTCGCTACGTTCTTCTTCCTCTGCTATGCTGAGTTCCAGCGCTGTCTTCTGCTGCTGCAGCGCCTCATACTTTCGGTCCAAAGAATACTTGCTGAAGATTACCACTCCACAGATAATCAGAACCGTCAATGCAATAGTATAGAATCCGATTCTTCTTTTTCGACTTGCACGCATCTTAAGGCTCCTTTTCTGTATTTTCTTCTGTTTCCTTAGGTGTTCCCAAGGAATTCAATCTGATTTTAACTTGATTATAACGCATTTTCAAGCTATTTTGAAGCTGCTTTCTTCTCTTTTTTCGACGGATTTTTCTGATTCGGCCACATCGTTTCACCTTTCTTGTCAACCCCTCATATACCCTTTGAGTTAAGTGATGAAACAAAAACAGACCGACCGCTGCTCCCATCACGGAATACAGCCGCACGATTCCGTCGTTTAACCGGAATTGTATCCAAAAAGCCGCCATGCCGGCTATCGTCCAATAAAGCAGCTCACTGATTATTTTGGCAAGTTTGCCAAACGAAAAAAACTCCCTTATCAAGTCCCATAAGGCATAGCTGAGCACAATGCCTCCTCCAAAGCCAAACGATGCTGCCAGCATCAGAAGTTCCGACCGGATCATCCAATTCTCCTTTATCTCTTTTATCGAAACATTCTTTTCAGCCAGGTTTCGCCGGACTTGGTATGTCCTTTCAGTTCTGTATAGATCAGGCTGTCGATTTTTCCGTCCACCGCCGTCTCTCCTTTCTCTATCGAGAGACGATCGATATGCAGCTTACTTCCACGCACCAGAAGAATCCCCATCTCTGTTTCCAACAGAATCTCCTGTTCATCAAACGACTGCACATCTTTTATTCCGGTAATCATCAGCGACTTCCTGCTATTTAACTCGATCCGGTGATTCTTTACCGGCATTCTGTCCTCCGCCATAAGCGCTCCTATTGATTCTTTCTACCAATATATGCCGCGCCGTTGCAGATTACGCCAAAATTTAATTACAGATACTGAAACATCTCTTTCGCTTCGTCTTTTTTCGTTGTCTCTACGATACGGGTAATTTCTACTTTTACGGTTTTATCACCGAATCCAATCTCCAAAACATCTCCAACCTTTACTTCTGCGGATGCCTTTACCTGTTTTCCGTTAATTGATACACGACCCGCGTCACACGCCTCGTTTGCCACGGTACGACGCTTAATCAAGCGGGATACTTTCAGATATTTGTCTACTCTCATATGTCTCTTCTTCCTTAAATATTTCTTACTTTACAAAAAGAGAGGACTACTCTTACGAATAGTCCTCGTTACGTTCAACCACTAAAACTGATTGCCGGATACGGTTAATTACTTATTAACAACATCCTTTAATGCCTTACCAGCTTTGAACTTCGGAGCCTTGGAAGCTGCGATGGTGATCTCCTGCTTGGTCTGCGGATTTCTACCGGTTCTTGCCGGTCTGGTGGATACTTCGAAAGTACCAAAGCCAACAAGCTGAACCTTCTCGCCCTTAACTAATTCGTCGGTTACGATATCGATGAATGCCTTAAGTGCTTTCTCGGAATCTTTCTTGGATAACTCTGCCTGAGCTGCAATAGCTGCAACAAGTTCTGCTTTGTTCATGGATTACTCCTCCTCTAATGTATTATTGTCCCCAATTTATTCACGCACGGGACGAATTGTCACATACATATTTATAAACTCTAAAGCCCTATTTGTCAAGGCAAAATCACGATTTTCCTCAATAATTAACCATTTCGTTTCCAACAGAAAAACATCACTTTTGTATGTGTAAAAATTAAACTTTGATTTATCTTTCTCGTTTTATTCTTCTGCTAAAACGCGTATGGCATATAATGTGTCAGGTTGATAATTGTTTCCCAAGTCTTGTAGTCAACCACTCCGGTTGCCGGAAGACCCTGACGCGTCTGGAACTTCACCACTGCTGCTCTGGTCTGCTCGGTATAAATTCCGTTCCGGTTTACACGGTATCCCAGTTCGATAAGACGAAGCTGCAGATTCTCAACGTGCGCTCCCACTTCTGCTTCTCCGAATAGGTCTACCGTCATAAACGGCGAATTGCCCTGATAGCTCAGGACGTCCAATCCAAGATACTGGAAGTGCATGGAATCCACACAGATATTGAAATTTCCTCCCCAGAACCATCCATGCTTCGCAAAAATCTCAATCACTTCATCCGGGATACAGTATGGATTGCTCTTGTCGCGCAGGTCATTGCCTGCACCAAGATAATAATCATTGTCAAAATCACCCGGGTTGATATCAATCGCTGCTCCGAAAGAATGAATCGACATCAGAGTACAGTTACTTAAACCGACACCGCCCGACTGGCGATAGCCATATCCGAGAAGTGTCTTTATCGGAAACTGACATGGCAATTCATATATCTCCTGAAAGATTTTCCTTACACTGTTCACCAGTTTCCGGTTAATCTTCATCTTCATACTGGAAGGAGTCCGCACCCCGGTACGGTCATCCAGATGCCACACCGGCACCGTAATTTCCATCATATAGCGCTCTGCCTCAGCATTATTCGCATATCCCGGAGCTCTATTGTTCATCGTATAGTACACAACATCCGTACCAAGCAGATATCGGTAACGTACTGCGTCGTCGCCTAACGGCAACACCTGCTCCTGGTCAAAATAGCTTGCTCCTTCCAACACCTGCAGCAAGCGCTCTGCTTCGATTGCGATATCCTTCTCAAACGGGATACCGGTAAGCACAGCCATATAGATATGCCGGTCCGGTCCCTTTACCAGAACCACCTGAGACAATCCGGATGCGGCACATCCGCCGGACATTCTTGCCAGATAGGTATATCCGCCTGGTACCATTGGCTCTCCATATAGATTCGAATATAAATGCTCTGCGTTCTTCGCACGAACGGATCTGCTTTTTCCGTCTGCCTGTGACACATTCACAGTTATGGAAGACTTTGAATAATTCTCCGCAAACAATTCATGCGTCAGTAGTTCACGGAATATTACGTACAAATCATACGCATTGGTATGCTGACCGGACATATAGGCACCATCTGTCGCCACAATCTTTGTATCACGCAGATTCAGTCTGTCAGCAAGCTGATTCATCAGCGATACCGCCCGTTTCTCCGACCCAGCAACCGCCGTCACAAGCGCTGTTCTTACATCATCCGCTCTCGTCATCATGAATAACAGGAGGAGCTGTTCCACCGTAAGCGCATCCTTCTCCTGTAGTCCGATCATCACCGGATATTGTGCTTTCTTCGCCGTATCCAGCATTGCCTTTGTAACCGTTATTTCTTTCTCCAAATCCGCGTTACGAAGCGCATACAACAGCAACATCCATTCGCTCAGTTCACTCGAAGAGGTAAGCATGGTACTGTTTTTGGACGCAATCACCGCTCCGCTTGTCAGGTCAGTCAAAAACACACCTGCCATCGTTCCGTTCATCGGATTACGACGTTCAAACGCAGTTACCTCATTCGACGTCAGCTTATCTGCCAACGTTATTGCTGCTCCGGCAGATACCGGCGGCAATATACCAGTCATCATGGTGATGCACAGAAGCATCACCACGATTCTCTTTACTAAATCTCTCATATCTTATTACTTTCCTTATAACTTTCAAGAAACCGCAAACTTTGGACCGAAAGGACAAATTTGCAACGCATTTTTCACGTTTCATGGAAAATGCGTTTAATTACAGCAGAGTCTCCAGCTTCTCGCGGATTGCCTTAATGAATTCCATACTGGTCAACTTCTGCTTCTCCGGAAGAGTCGAGATCAGATACAGGTCTCCCGTCATCTTGCCCTCTTCTACTACGGAAAGCGTTGCTTCTTCAAGCTTCTTTGCAAATGCGCAAAGTTCAGGGAGATTATCCAGCTCGCCTCTCTTATTCAGCGCACCCGTCCATGCAAAGATGGTTGCAATCGGGTTCGAAGAGGTCTGCTTGCCTTCCAGATGCTGATAGTAATGACGCTGGATTGTGCCGTGTGCTGCTTCGTACTCGTAATTTCCTTCCGGAGATACCAGTACGGAAGTCATCATTGCAAGCGAGCCGAATGCGGTCGCAAGCATATCACTCATAACATCACCGTCGTAGTTCTTACATGCCCAGATGTAACCGCCCTCAGAACGAACCACACGTGCTACCGCATCATCAATCAGAGTATAGAAATACTCAATGCCAAGCTCTTCGAACTTCGCCTTGTATTCGTTATCGTAGATTTCCTGGAAGATGTCCTTGAAGGTGTGGTCATACTTCTTCGAAATCGTATCCTTGGTTGCAAACCACAGGGTCTGCTTCGTATCTACCGCATAGTTAAAGCAACAACGTGCGAAGCTCTCGATGGACGGAGTCAGGTTGTGCATACCCTGCAGGATACCGGCACTCTTGAACTCATGAATCAGCTCACGGGTCTCGGTGCCGTCTTCTGCGGTAAATACCAGTTCCGCCTTGCCCGCACCCGGAATCTTCATCTCACTTGCCTTATATACATCACCATATGCATGACGCGCGATGGTAATCGGCTTCACCCAGTTCTTTACGTAAGGCTCGATACCCTTTACCAGAATCGGTGCACGGAATACCGTACCGTCAAGGATGGCACGAATGGTTCCGTTCGGGCTCTTCCACATTTCCTTTAAATTATATTCTTTTACGCGCGCCGCATTCGGAGTAATCGTCGCACATTTAACGGCTACACCATATTTCTTCGTTGCCAGAGCCGAATCAACAGTTACCTGGTCATTCGTCTCATCACGATACGGTAATCCCAAGTCATAGTACTCCGTCTTCAGGTCTACGAACGGAAGTAACAATTCATCCTTAATGTACTGCCAGAGGATGCGGGTCATCTCGTCGCCGTCCATCTCTATCAGCGGGGTCGTCATTTTAATCTTATCCATATCTTATGTCCTACCTCTCTTTCTTCTACCTTAGTCCGTAATCTGAAATATTATAGCACAGAAATCCACGCTCTGCAATTACCAGTTTCTGCTTGCGGTTCCGCAAGCATTCGAAAAAGCAAGAGCCGCCGCAAACTGCGGCAGCTCCATAAATTTATTCGCGATAATAGTTAATCAGACAACCTGCCAGAATAATCTTGCGCTCGTCATCCGTCAGCTCACCAAGCTTCAGCGTAATCTCTTCCGGAGTTTCGTATGCGCCGCTTACTTCATTATAGATAACATGTGCGGTGATGTTCTGTACCTTATCTCTTACTGC
>JAZSIB010000286.1:0-13521 GCA_045533585.1 Lachnospiraceae bacterium
AGAAGCAGTTGGAAGACAGAATGTAATATTCGGTATACTACCGGTGTGAAAAGGAAGTGAGGGAATATTGTGTTCTGTTTACAAAATATACACAATAACCTCATTTTCTGTACATATATTTACGATATGATTTGATAATGAGCGCTTGCGGCATGCAGACTGAGATGAGTACGCTGTGATTCCAACGATGCTGAATTTTCGATGTCACTGCCGGCATGCAAAGCAGAATTGAACGTGTGAAAGAACAGTGACCGTGATGCACAGAGGAGATACGGATGGCAATTGAGGTATTCAACCGAACAGAGAAAAAATATCAGGTGGACGATGCGACGTATCAGGAGCTGCGAAGACGCCTTGAACCGTATATGGAAGCCGATGCGCACAGTCAGAACGGCGATTGTTATCTGATCTGTAACATATACTACGATACACCGTGCAATGAACTGATACGCCGTTCCATCGACAAGCCGATGTATAAGGAAAAGCTTCGTCTCAGAAGCTATGGAACAAAGGCACTGGATGAAAAAGTGTTTCTGGAAGTGAAAAAGAAATACGACGGTGTGGTATATAAGCGTCGGACCAAGATACTTCTGGGAGATGCGTACCGCTTTGTGGAGAACGGATATTATTCCAATGCTGACGGGACGACGGAACTGCCGAAGTTTATGAATCCGCAGGTGACGAAGGAACTGACGTATTTCATTAACCACTATGAGGGCATACGTCCGGCACTGTACTTGAGTTATGAGCGCTGTGCGATGTTTTCGAAGACAGATTCGAGCCTTCGCATCACGTTTGACCGTAATATTACAACGCGGCGTTATGATTTGGGGCTTCATTATGGCAATTACGGTGATAAATTGTTACCGGATGACCGATGGGTTATGGAGGTCAAGGCGAATCAGGCGATGCCGCTGTGGCTGTCGGCGATATTGAACGAACTTAAGGTATATCCAAAGTCGTTTTCAAAGTACGGAACGGAGTATCGAAAAACACATGGATTGGTGAATCCGAAGAAAAACCAGGAGGTAGAAACATGTTTGAATCCATTATAGGGTCAACAACAGCAGATGGGGTAGTGTATGTCAAGGCATCACTGATATGTGTGGTTGCTTCTTTGATTATGGGTATTATTGTGGCGGTTACATATGTGATTTCCATGAGAAAGAAGCGTACTTCGGAGCATTTTGCATTGGCGCTGCTTCTGGTGCCGGCGATTGTAACTGCAGTTATTTTGATGGTAGGGAGTAATGTGGCAAGAGCATTTTCCATCGCAGGTATCTTTGCGCTGATTCGTTTTCGTAGCGTTCCGGGGGATGCAAAGGATATTACTTTTATTTTTAGCTGCGCGGCCATCGGTCTTGCAAACGGCATGGGATATATCGGATTTGCCGGTGCATTCACTCTGATTATATGTGTGGCGTTTATCGTTTTTTCTACTCTCTGCTCCAGATTCTTCTGCGATTTGTCCAAGCAGTTGAAGGTAGTGGTTCCGGAGGATATGAACTATACTGAGATTTTTGATGATTTGTTAGAGAAGTATACAAAGTCGTATGAGCTCGAGAGAGTAAAGACGACCAACCTCGGTTCCATGTACGAGCTGACCTATCGTGTATATATGAATAAGGATCAGAACGAGAAAGAGTTTATCGACGAGATTCGTTGCCGAAACGGTAACCTGAATGTATCTCTTTGCAGAAGAGAGCCGAAAAGTCCGACCCTGTAAATTGTCGGGCACCAAACAAAAAACAGAAAACAAAGAACAAGCTCTTCATGCATTGAAAACAAAATGCGGGAGAGCTTGTTTGCTAATTGTGAAGTAGACCTTGGCTGTTGTGTGAACAGCAAAGAAGAACACGGAAAGTGGGGCTACAGCACTATTTTTCGTGCAGAATGTATAAAAAGAAAGCTGCATTTTTGGCGCGAAAGACGTAAAAAATGGTTGATTCCTACTGGAAAAACATGCTATAATTCACAATAGCTGAAGTCTCAGCCAAGGAACAATAGGGGGGAGCAGACGTCTGGGGAGACCTGCTCTACAAAATGAAGGCATAGGAATGTTATGAATTCGGAAAAATCAAAGACAATAATTAAAATTGCGCTTTGGATCGTTGTTGCAGTGCTTGGAGTTGCGGCGGTAGCGACGATAGTTCTTTTTGTGGCGCTTAATTCTGATATGAAATCACACAGGGAATTTGCAAACCAGTTCGTGGAAAACGGAATTGTCGATGCAGAGACACAGATGCTCAGAGTAGAGACTGAGATTGAGAATAAACTTGGTCTGGTACAGATGGTTCTGATTGCAACGGTTATCGCGCTTCTCGTTATTATGGCAGTGACGCTGACCGTGATTCTGGTAGCAAAGATGCGGACAAAATCAAAGACCTACCAGATTGCATATTTTGATGAATTGACGGGACTGCCGACAAAAGCAAAGCATCGTCAGGATATTGATGAGAAACTTCGCAATATAAAGCGAGAGTATGCATATGTATCTGTTGAAGTGGACAACTTCGAATACGTCAAAGAGATGTACGGATATGCGTATGGCAATTACCTGATTAAGTATATTGCAGAGGGGTTAAGCAAAGATGTGCTGCCGGATGAACTTCTTTCGCACACTTCTGAGCATCGCTTCGGTCTTTTGATGCAGTATGACGGTGATGAGGAACTGCGCAGACGTCTGCTGGATATTTTTCATAGAATCGGACAGATCCCTCCGAATGAAGATGTGGAGAGTCCGTATACGGTTACCTTTACTTGTGGCGCATACCGTATTCAGAGCAGTGGAGAGTCTGCCATCAAGGTACGCGAGCGGGCTAATATTGCGCGAGAAGAGGCGCGCCGTCTGTTTGAGAACAATATAGAATTTTATAACGAACGTTTGCAGCAGCGCAGAGCGGAACAGGAACAGTTTGAGTTCGAGATGCGTCAGGCACTGGAAAAGAATCAGTTCGTTGTATATATGCAGCCGAAGTATTCAGCAATCGGAGAAGAGATTGTAGGTGCCGAGGCGTTGGTACGCTGGAATCATCCGGAGAAGGGGCTTATCTATCCGAACAGTTTTGTGCCTTTGTTTGAGTCAAACGGCTTTATTGTAAAGGTAGACTATTTTATTCTTGAGTCCGTTTGTAAGTGTATCCGGAATTGGTTGAATGAAGGTGTGAAACCGGTGGTGGTATCTGTTAATCTGTCACGTGTGCATTTGTACAATGCGGATCTGGTAGATCGCTTGGTAGAGATAACGGACCGTTACCGTATTCCGCACGAGCTGATAGAGTTTGAATTGACAGAGACCGTTTTGTTCGAAGAGCTGGGTCAGCTTTTGAATGTTATGATGAAGCTGAAGCAGGCAGGCTTTGTTCTTTCTATGGATGACTTTGGTTCGGGATATTCCTCGTTGAATATGTTGAAACAGTTGCCGGTTGATATCTTGAAGCTGGACAAGGCGTTTTTGGATAACTTTGATGCAGATGAGACCGGACAGAAGGAAAAAACGATTGTGTCGCACATTATATCTATGGCAAAGGCACTGGATATGGAGGTGCTTGCGGAGGGCGTTGAGAGTGAGTCCCAGAAGGATTTCCTGATTAGCGCGAACTGTGATATGATCCAGGGATATTATTACGCAAAACCGATGAAGCTCGAGAGCTTCGATAAAGAGTTGAGAAAATTCAGAGCAAAGTCAGAACAGGCGTAGAGGAATCTACGCTTGTTTTTTCGTCTTAACATATGGTGTTAAGAAGTTGAAAAGAAAGACGGAAATTGTATGGTTTGTGCGGAATTGAGTGAAAATTGTGTTTATTAATTTATTTCCAAACGGTCAAAATGGACAAGAAAATAAAGACGATATGTGCAAGTTGCACAAAAGGAAAAAAGTGCAAAATTGTGACGTCCCAAAAATATGTGGATAACTTTTTAAATGGAAAAGTGAGACAAGTTGAAAAAAGCCATAAAACTAGAGTTATACACAAAATTGTCCACGTTATCCACAAAATGAAACCACGACTGTCGAATGAAAAAAAGCGTCAAGGGTGAAAGTTTGTTTTGTTAAGAACGTATAAATCACAAAAGGTCGAAAAAAATAGAATTGTTCTATTGACAAGCTTGTTGTCACAAAAGCGCACGGAATCTTTACGAATTGTCGAACGAAAGAAATTGCGATATAAATAAATTAGAAAATGACAGGGAATTATCTTGCTATATTGCGTCAATTATGCTATAGTAAAAAAGAAGCAAGACAATACGCTTGTCTTGTGGGAAATTAGCAGTCCGGAAGGAGTTGATGTATATGCGTTATATCATCAGTGGAAAGAATATTGAAGTGACTCAGGCTTTGAGAACGGCAGTACAGGAGAAGATAGGAAAACTGGAGCGGTATTTTGGACCGGATACAGAGATTCAGGTTACGCTTGCCGTAGAAAAGGACCGCCAGAGGATAGAGGTTACCATTCCGGTAAAAGGAACGATTATCCGAGCAGAACAGGAAAGTTCGGATATGTATGTATCCATTGATTTGGTAGAAGAGGTTATCGAGCGTCAGTTAAAGAAATACAAGAACAAGCTGATTGATTCTAAGCAGGATGCAGTTGGTTTCAGTAAGCTCTTGGCACAGGAAGAGGTAATAGAGGACGATACGATCGAGATTACAAGATCCAAGCGGTTTGCGATGAAGCCGATGGACCCGGAAGAAGCCTGTGTACAGATGGAATTGTTAGGACATAGCTTCTATGTATTCCGTAACGCAGAGACAGACGAAGTGAATGTGGTATATAAGAGAAAAGGAAAGAGCAATTCCTACGGATTGATTGAACCGGAATATTAAAATCTTCTTGATTTACCTTCATAGTAAAAGACCCGGCAGCTGACGCTGTCGGGTTTTTTGCTATGAAATATTTGTTGATAATGGCTTGAAAAAATGGTATGATAAAGGTTAAGCTGATTGAATTATGCCGAAGCGGCATTGGAAGAACAGGAATCAGTCAGGATTGTTTGAGAAAGCAGGTATATCTATGAGTATTTTTACAAAGTTATTCGGTACACATAGTGAACATGAACTGAAGAGAATTATGCCGAGAGTAGAACGGATTGAGGCAATGGAGCCGAAATTCGAGACATACACAGATGAACAGCTTTGTGCGATGACGACAGAGTTCCGTGCACGGCTTGAAAAAGGCGAAACGTTGGATGATATATTGGAAGAGGCATTTGCGGTAGTGCGTGAGGCGGCAAAGAGAGCATTGCACCAGCGGGCGTTCAAGACACAGTTGACCGGTGCGATTATTCTGCATCAGGGACGTATTGCAGAGCTGAAGACCGGTGAAGGTAAGACCCTTACTTCGGCGTTTGCCGTGTATCTGAACGCACTGGAAGGTAAGGGCGTTCATGTTGTAACGGTAAATGACTATCTTGCAAAGCGTGACTCCGAATGGATGGGTCAGATTTATAAGAACCTCGGTATGACGGTCGGCTGTATTTTGAACAGTATGAACAACGACGAACGTCGCGAGGCGTACGCTTGTGATATCACATACGGAACCAACAACGAATTTGGTTTTGACTATCTTCGTGACAACATGGTAATGTACGAGAGCGCATTGGTAATGCGTGATTTACACTTTGCCGTAATCGACGAGGTGGACTCCATCCTGATTGACGAGGCAAGAACACCGTTGATTATCTCCGGACAGAGCGGTAAGTCAACCAAGCTCTACGAGGTATGTGATATTCTGGCAAGACAGATGAAAAAAGGTACTGCCAAGGAACTTACCAAGATGGAAACCATCATGAACATGGACCTTGAAGAGACCGGAGATTTCATCGTAAACGAAAAAGAAAAGAACGTAGTGCTGACCGAAGAAGGTATTAAGAGGGTAGAGCAGTTCTTTAACATTGATAACTACTCCGATGCGGAGCATCTGGATATTCAGCATAACATTATCCTTGCACTCCGTGCGAATTATCTGATGTTCAAGGATAAGGATTATGTGGTAAAAGATGATGAGATTATCATCGTGGATGACTTTACCGGACGTCTGATGCCGGGACGCCGTTATTCTGACGGTCTCCATCAGGCGATCGAGGCAAAAGAACATGTTAAGGTAAAACGCGAGAGCTGTACGCTTGCAACCATTACTTTCCAGAACTTCTTCAACAAGTATACGAAAAAATGTGGTATGACCGGTACGGCGTTGACCGAGGAGAAGGAATTCCGTGATATCTATGGCATGGACGTTATCGAGGTTCCGACGAACCGTCCGGTAGCAAGACAGGATCTGAATGATGTCGTATATAAGACACACAGAGAAAAGATTAAAGCGATTGTGGATGCAATTGCAGAGGCACATGCCACCGGACAGCCGGTACTGGTTGGTACGATTACCATCGAGGCTTCGGAAGAATTAAGCATGATTCTGAAAAAACGCGGAATTCCACACAAGGTGTTGAATGCAAAGTATCATGAGCTTGAAGCAGAGATTGTTGCAGATGCAGGTCAGAAGGGTGCGGTTACGATTGCAACCAACATGGCAGGCCGTGGTACCGATATTAAGCTGGGAGACGGCGTGCTGGAGCTTGGCGGTCTTAAGATTATCGGTACGGAACGTCATGAATCCCGTCGTATCGACAATCAGCTGCGTGGTCGTGCCGGACGTCAGGGTGACCCGGGTGAATCCCGTTTCTATATCTCGCTGGAAGACGACGTTATGCGTCTGTTCGGCTCGGAACGTATGATAACCGTATTCCAGTCTCTGGGGATGGAAGAAGGACAGCAGATTGAGCATAAGATGCTGAGCAGTGCGATAGAGCGTGCTCAGAAGAAGATAGAGAGTAACAACTACGCTATCCGTAAGAATCTCTTAGAGTATGACCAGGTTAAGAATGAGCAGCGTGAGGTAATCTACGGAGAACGTCGTCGTGTACTGAGTGGCGAGAGTATGCGTGATACCATCTTCAAGATGATTAATGATACGGTAGAGGGTATTGTAAATGCGCATATCGGTGACGATCAGGAGCCGGATGAGTGGGATATGGAGAGCGTGAACTCGTTGCTGTCTCCGATTTTCCCGTTTGCTCCGATTACCCTGAGCGAAGAGCAGATGAGAACGTATAAAAAGAACAACCTGATCCAGTATCTGAAGGAAAAGGCTGTTAAGACTTACGAGGCGAAGGAAGCAGAGTTCCCGGAGAAGGAAGCATTGCGTGAGGTAGAGCGTATCATCATGCTTCGCGTGATTGACCGGAAGTGGCTGCAGCATATCGACGATATGGAACAGCTCCTGCAGGGTATCCATCTGCAATCTTTTGCGCAGAGAAATCCGGTAGTGGAATATCGTATTCAGGGCTTTGAGATGTTTGACAGCATGATAGATGCGATTTCTGAGGACGTAGTAAAGTCTCTGATGCATGTTCGCATCGAGCAGAAGCTGGAGCGTGAGCAGGTTGCGAAGGTAACCGGAACCAATAAGGATGATACGTTGGCAAATGCACCGAAGCGTCGTGAAGCGACGAAGGTATATCCGAACGATCCGTGTCCATGCGGCAGTGGAAAGAAGTATAAACAGTGCTGCGGACGGACCTGATTTGAAGAAAATGTATAAATGAAGGGAAGTGATTAAGTGGTTGAATTAGATCAGATGAAATACACACTTGGAACCTATGAAAAACCGCTGCTTGAAGTGGGGGATTCACTTTGACCTCGCTAATAAGAAGCTGAGAGTCGAAGAGATAGAAGGTATCATGGAGGAGCCGAACTTCTGGGACAGCACCGAGAAGTCACAGGCTTACATGAAAGAGTTGAAAAATCTCAAGGATACGATTGAAGAGTATCGTGAGCTGGAGCAGGGCTATGAAGATATCCAGACCCTGCTTGAGATGGGGTACGAGGAAGAAGATCCTGAGATGGTAGGAGAGATTCAGGAGGAGCTGGACAGCTTCGTTGAGAAGTTTGAAGCTTTGCGTCTGAAGACACTCCTGTGTGATGAATACGATAAGGAAAATGCAATCCTGACCCTGCATGCGGGCGCCGGTGGCACCGAAAGTTGCGATTGGGCAGGCATGCTCTGTCGTATGTATGAGCGCTGGGCAGATAAGAAAGGCTTCAGTGTAGAAACGCTGGACTTTCTGGAAGGAGAAGAAGCAGGCATTAAGTCAGTTACCCTGCAGATCAGCGGTGACAACGCATACGGTTATCTGAAGTCGGAGCGCGGCGTGCACCGTCTTGTGCGCATTTCTCCGTTTAACGCTGCAGGCAAGCGTCAGACCTCCTTTGTATCCTGCGATGTTATGCCGGATATTGAAAAAGATCTGGACATCGAAGTGGCAGAGGAAGATATCCGTATTGATGTATTCCGTTCCAGTGGTGCAGGCGGACAGAAGGTTAATAAGACCTCATCGGCAATCCGTATCACCCACTTTCCAACCGGAATCGTGGTACAGTGTCAGAATGAGCGTTCCCAGTATCAGAACAAAGACAAGGCGATGCAGATGCTGAAGGCAAAACTGTATCTGCTTCGTGAAGAAGAGAATAGGAATAAGGAATCCGGTATTCGTGGCGAGGTAAAGGAAATCAACTTCGGTAGTCAGATTCGTTCTTATGTATTGCAGCCGTACACGATGGTAAAAGATGTTCGTACCAATGCAGAAGTGGCAAATGCCGGTAGTGTGCTGGATGGCAATATAGATCCTTTTATCAATGCGTATCTGAAGTGGATTCATACAAAACCGACAGAAGAATAAGGTATGTAGCGCAAGACGTTACAGGAAAGGCAGGGATAGGATGGCAGTACAGACTTGTTTGGTATTTAAGATGAATGGTTCTCTCTATGCAGTGGATGTGGCATACGCCGGTTCTGTAGACCGGAATGCCAAGATACAGTATATGCCCGGAGTTCCGAAGTGTCTGCTCGGCGTGACCACAATCCGTGAGGAGATTGTACCGGTAGTAGATCTGCGCAGTCATTTTAGCCTTCTGCCGATTCCGGCCGGAGAGCAGTATAGCTTGATTATCGGTAATCTGAACGGTAGTACGGTTGCTTACCAGGTGGATGCGATTCACAGTATTACCGGGTTGGAGTTTGGCGAGCTGAGTGATGCGCCGGTGATGCTTCGTTCGACGACCGGTTGCGTGCAGAAGGTAACTATGCTGGGAGATGACGTCGTTGTAATGATTGATCTTCTGAGTGTGCTGTCTGAGGAAGAGAAGGGCGCAATTGCTGATTTCCTCGAGATGCTCAAGAGTGATAAGGAAGCAGAATGAACTTAAACGCAAAAGGAAACAAACATGTTGTTTCCTTTGAGAATTGAATTAAGAATGGGAATGAAAAAAGAACTGTTTCTGATATCAGAAGCAGTTCTTTTTGATTCTTTCGGCATATTAATTATCGTTTGAAATTGAGTAAACGATATCAAGAATATGATTAGCGGAGTTCGTCCAGCGTAAGTGAATACGACGGAAGGAATTCTTTTATGAACTCATCCGCTTCTTCCAGATGCATCTCTTCGATGCTTTGTTGTAAGGTTGCCTGTGCACTGACAAATTCCTTGTTGCCGGTCTTGGCTTCTTCGATACATTTAATCAGTGCAGAGAGCTTATCTGCGGCTTTTACCAGCCGATGCAGATAAGCCTCTTCTTCGTTTGGAAAGAAGATATCAAGATAATCTGCCTGCATATCCTCCGGTAAGAGGGAGAGAAGATTGCGTGCAGCGGTGTCTTCGATATCTTTGAATGCTTTTTTAATCTCCGGATTGTAATACTTAATCGGAGTCGGCATATCGCCGGTCAGTATCTCCGTAGAATCATGGTAGAGACCGATGAGTGCTGCCTTCTCGGCGTTCAGCGACTTTTTGAAGCGTCGGTTGCCGATAACGGCAAGTGCGTGTGCAAGCATACTGACTTCAAGGGAGTGCTCGCTGATGTTTTCCGGGATGGAATTGCGCATCAGAGCCCAGCGTTCGATGTATTTCATACGAGACATCATTGCAAAAAAGTGGTGCATAACGGATTCCTTTCTTTTGTTAGTGCTGTTCCTCTAAATATGGCTTTAGATACTTACCGGTATAGGATTGTTCGCATTGAACAATCTCTTCCGGAGTGCCGCTTGCGATTACAGTGCCGCCACGGTCGCCGCCTTCCGGACCGATGTCGATGATATAGTCGGCTGTCTTGATCACGTCAAGGTTGTGTTCGATCACAATGACGGTGTTGCCGCCTTCGGCAAGGCGTCTTAACATCTCGACAAGTTTATGAATATCAGCAAAATGCAGACCGGTCGTCGGCTCGTCTAGAATGTAGATGGTCTTTCCGGTGCTGCGGCGGGAAAGCTCGGTAGCCAGCTTGATACGCTGCGCTTCGCCGCCGGAAAGCGCGGTGGAAGGATGACCAAGTTTTAGGTAACACAGACCGACATCGTTCATGGTCTCTATCTTTCTCTTGATGGACGGAATCGGCTCAAAGAATCGTACAGCTTCTTCAATGGTCATATCCAGCACATCAAAAATACTCTTGCCTTTATAAAGAACATCCAGAGTCTCGCGGTTGTAACGTCGTCCGCCGCAGACTTCACAAGGCACATACACATCCGGTAAGAAGTTCATCTCAATCTTGATGATACCATCGCCGCTACAGGCTTCGCAACGTCCGCCTTTGATATTAAAACTGAATCTGCCCTTGCTGTACCCCTTCATCTTGGCTTCCTGTGTGGAGGCAAAGAGGTCACGGATTTGGTCGAATACGCCTGTGTAGGTGGCAGGATTCGAACGTGGGGTCCGTCCGATCGGAGACTGGTCGATATTAATGACCTTGTCCAACTGGTCAATGCCGAGTATATCTTTATGCTTGCCGGGTAATGTGTGTGCACGGTTCAGGTCGCGAGCAAGCCGCTTGTACAAAATCTCGTTGATGAGAGAAGATTTACCCGAACCGGATACACCGGTAATACAGGTGAACACACCCAGAGGGATATCTACGTCTATATTTTTCAGGTTGTTTTGTTCTGCACCGATAATCTTCAGGAAACCGGTCGGTTTTTTACGTTCGGTCGGTACCGGGATGAACTTACGTCTTGCCAGATAATCCCCGGTAAGGGAGGCGGGGCAGTTGATGATGTCATCGATGCTTCCCTGTGCGACCAGTTCACCACCGAGTTCGCCGGCACCGGGGCCGATATCGATGATATGGTCGGCTGCGCGCATGGTATCTTCGTCGTGTTCTACGACGATAAGCGTGTTGCCTAAGTTTTTCAGGTGTTTCAGGGTGGCAATCAGCTTGTCGTTGTCGCGCTGGTGCAGACCGATACTGGGCTCGTCTAAGATATAGGAGACACCGACAAGGCCGGAACCAATCTGGGTTGCCAGACGGATACGCTGTGACTCGCCGCCTGAGAGAGAGGCAGCATAGCGGGACAGGGTCAGATAGTCAAGGCCTACGGATACGAGGAAGCCGAGGCGGGCATTGATCTCCTTCAATACTAAGGCACCAATTTTCTGCTGCATCGGCGTGAGCTTCAATCCCAACATGAAATCCTGAAGGATTCGAATCGGGAAGTCCGTAATCTCGGCGATATTCTTGTCACCTACGGTAACAGCAAGAGCTTCCTTACGCAGGCGCTTGCCGTTACAGCATTTGCACGGTGTCGTGGTCATGAAGGATTCATATTCCTGCTTCATGGTCTCAGAACCGGTCTCCCGGTAACGGCGTTCGACGTTACGAATCAGACCCTCGAATGCGATATCATAGACTCCGACGCCGCGCTGGCTTTTATAGTGTACATCCACTTTGTGACCGTTGGTGCCGTGAATGATGACTTCACGGGCTTTGTCGGACAGTTTTTCAAACGGAGTATCCAGACTGAATTTGTATTCCTTTGCCAGAGCTTCCAGCGTACAGTGTGTAAAGCTGCCGGGTTCCGTAGAAGATGCCCAGCCGGTCACGATAATTGCGCCGTCATTCAAAGAGACGGACCGGTCGGGAATCATAAGGTCAACGGAGAATTCCATCTTGTTACCGAGACCATGACACTCCGGGCAGGCACCGAAGGGGTTGTTGAAGGAGAAGCTTCGCGGCTCTAACTCTTCGATGCTGATGCCGCAGTCCGGACAGGAAAAACTCTGACTGAACAGAAGTTGTTCACCGTCGATGACGTCAACAAGCAGCAGACCTTCTGCTAACTTCAGAACGGTCTCAACCGAGTCGGTGAGACGCTTTTCGATGCCGGGTTTTACCACAAGCCGGTCTACAATAATCTCGATGTTGTGTTTGATGTTCTTGTCAAGCTTAATCTCTTCGGATAAGTCATACAGATGACCGTCTACAACAGCACGTACATAGCCGCTTCGCTTCGCGTGGTCGAAGAGCTTGGTGTGCTCACCCTTACGTCCGCGGACTACCGGAGCAAGCAGCTGGATACGTGTGCTCTCGGGAAGTGCCATAATCTCATCTACCATCTGGTCAACGGACTGGCGGCGGATCTCCTTGCCGCACTCCGGACAATGCGGTACACCGATACGTGCATAAAGCAGACGAAGGTAATCATAGATCTCGGTTACGGTACCGACGGTGGAACGCGGGTTGCGGTTCGTGGACTTCTGGTCGATGGAGATAGCGGGAGACAGACCTTCGATGCTGTCCACGTTCGGCTTTTCCATCTGTCCGAGGAATTGACGGGCATAAGAAGAAAGCGACTCCATGTAGCGGCGCTGTCCTTCGGCATAAATCGTATCAAAAGCAAGAGAGGATTTACCGGAACCGGACAGACCGGTCAGTACGACGAATTCATCTCTCGGGATGTCGATGTTGATGCCTTTTAGGTTGTGCTCGCGGGCTCCGCGAATCTTGATATAGTTTTTCTTTTCGGTAGACATAAGGATTCCTGTTCTGAGAAATTGATATTTCTCAATGTATTGATTTCATTTCTGCAAATTATCTTAGTACTCCAAAAGTTGCTTGCGCACTTCCAAAAGTTTATCGCGCAGCTGCGCAGCCTGTTCGAAATTAAGCTCGGCGGCAGCCTTGTTCATCTTCTTGGTCAGTTCCTTGCCGTAAGCCTCGAGCTCTTTCTTGCTCATGGATTCGAGGTCCTTGGTCTCCTCAACAGTCGGTTCCGCTTCGACTTTTTTGGTGATGCGGATCAGATCGCGCACCTTCTTCTGAATCGTCTGCGGGGTGATACCGTGTTCCTGATTGTACTTATCCTGAATCGCGCGGCGTCGGTTTGTCTCGTTGATGGCGTATGCCATGGAATCCGTAATGTGGTCGGCATACATAACAACGTGTCCGTCTGCGTTACGTGCGGCACGGCCGACGGTCTGTATCAGGGAGGTGGACGAACGTAAGAAGCCTTCTTTGTCTGCGTCTAAGATGGCAACCAGACTGACTTCCGGGATATCGAGACCTTCTCGCAGAAGGTTGATGCCGACGAGGACATCGAACACATCCATACGCATGTCGCGGATAATCTCGGAGCGTTCTAAAGTGTCTACATCAGAGTGCAGGTATTTTACGCGGATGCCAACCTCACGAAGATA
>JAZSIB010000096.1:0-2305 GCA_045533585.1 Lachnospiraceae bacterium
CCTGTGGCGGCATCAGCAAGGATGGCGTACGCATCCTGAAACCGGAAACCATCGAATTGGTGAAGGCGAATCTGCTCGGGCCGGTCTCTCGCGAAGAGATTGCCCGTAACATGGGCCGTACCGGTTACGGTTATGCCTGCGGGGTACAGGTTCTGCTTGAGCCGGAGCTTCTGAACTCTCCTGCACCGGTCGGACTTTTCGGCTGGGATGGTGCAGCCAAGAGTACTCTTATCATGGATACCAAGTCAAAGATTTCCTTGGTCTACACCATGCATGTAAGAAACTGTGGCTTTGCTTACGGTGAAGTTCATCCGACGTTACGTGATTTATTGTTTAAGTAAACGATACAGTTATGAGCAGATTCATACTGTCCTCCGGCAGAATGAGTCTGCTTTTCGTAATCTAATACATAGTTTGAAACAAATAATAAAATCAATGATTGCAGACATTGCAGAAAGGATAACTCATGGATAAAATGCCTCAAATCGTCATGCTGAACGACGGCAGCAAAGCTTGGGAAAATGAATTTGAAACCTTCAGTGCAACCGTATATATGCCCAAGTGCGACCTTTACACCGACATTATCAATTACGGATTCCGTACCCCGTATCTTCTGATTTTCGGCGAGAAAAAATACTCCCTTGAAGAAGCGCAGCAATTCGCAGACAGTAACGGTCTGTCCTGTATCGCGAAGGAGTACGGCGGAAGTGTAGTGTTCATCTACCCGACCAACGAAGGCGGCTGGGAGAAGGCTCCGGCAGACCTCTTTGCCTCCCTCATCTCCAACACGAAAATCAGCCAGTACTATGAAGACGGAGTGGCAGTTATGCGTAACCGCTTCACCGGCGAATGGGGCGAGCGCTATATCCGTGGCGCTTTGCTTCGAAGCTACTTATACGGTTATGGTACATCTGCTGACTATATTGCAAAGAACTGTCTTAAGACCATCGAAGGTGATGGTCTGTTCGGCAAGGGTGATATCACCCCGGTTGTCTGTATCCTGCAAGGATTGAGTGTTGTACCGGCTCCGGAGCGCTGTGATATTCCGGTTATCTCTATCGGAAACAGTGACGAAGCAAATGCTGCATTGCAGGCAGGACTTGACGCTGTTCTTGTAAAAGACAAAGCAGATTATTATGATGACTTCAAGAAATTCATCAAGAAATATCGCCGTATGGTTGGTATTCTGGATGTTGAAGCAGATTTTGACGAGCTTGGCATGGCGGTGGAACCCGGTTACGCGGTAGTTCCGACCGCTGCGGACAACCGTGGAGATGACAAGGATACTACCGAGCACAAGATTGGTTACGTTGCTTATTACAACAAAAGCATCATGGATAACGGCAAGAAAGTACCACTGGTATTCTGCTTCCATGGCGGTGGTGATTCCGCGATGTGTATGGTAGCACTCTCTGACTGGCATCTTGTTGTGAACAAGTATAATTTCCTTCTTGTAAGCATCGAGAACCATCTCAACAGCACTGCAACGGAAATGATGTCGCTGCTTGAGCATCTGAAAGAAAAATACTCCATCGATACCGAGCAGATTTATGCGACCGGATTCTCGATGGGTGGCTGCAAGTCTTGGGATATGTATCAGGAATACCCGAAAGTATTCGCGGCAGTGGCTCCGATGGACGCAACCTTCGAAGTCGGATGCAATTCCTACGGCCAACCGGTGGAAGGTTACAATCAGGATACCATCGTTCCGGTATTCTATGTCGGCGGTGAGCAGACTCCGCTTCCGGAGCTTCCGTTCCAGGCACAGAAATGTACCGACCGTATGGGATATGTTTTAAGAGTCAACAAAGCAAAAGCAAAGTACAATGTGAATTTTGAAGACCAGTCTGACTGGGAGAACCCGATTATGGGTATCAACGGTGACCTCATCCGCAAAGAAAAGGATGAGAACCGCGGCAGTGTTCTCACGATGCATCTGTTCGAGAGTGAAAACGGACATTGTTATAGCATCTTCGGCAGTGGTAGCCCGCAACAGCATGAGAAACGCTGGCTGAACTGTGAAAATGCTTGGAAGTTCTTCAGTCAGTTCCGTCGTCTTGCAAACGGTGAGCTTATCGGCGGTAAGATGGAAGACATCGCAGCACTCTATCATACGGAAGTGTAATATGTATCCGATTGCGGATGGTTCCGTAAGGCGGTACTTATAGGAGGGATTGTATATGTTTGAGAATCAACAATGTGAGAAATGTGGCGGAGAATTATTGGAAGGACAGCTTGTTACTACGCACGGTGTTTTTTTCTATCCAATGGGAGAGATAAAAAAGTTTAGACCCAAACGAAGCAG
>JAZSIB010000056.1:0-7262 GCA_045533585.1 Lachnospiraceae bacterium
ACCGCTTGGCCTCCGACTTAGCGAAGAAGAAGGATGCGGTGTACCAAGCATTCTCAAGTGCGAAACGGAACTTCTTACCGCTCTTCTCACAAGCTGCGATGATAGACTCAAGACTATCTGCATCTGCTTCGGAGATGATACTGGTATCATAGTAGAGATAGTAACCATTATCGCTGGTCATCGGATATGCATAAAGAGTACCTGCAACGGAAGATGCTGCAACAGCACCTGCATCATTGTTCGCCTTAATGGTCTCTGCTGCTGCCTTACCAGGAGTTGCAAGCGCTGCTGCCTGAACAAGACGAGCGAGCTGGTCCTGTGCGAAACAGTAGATATCCGGAGCGGTTGCAACGTCTGCAACAACCTTAGAGCCTGCATCTGCTTCGGTAACGCCTTCGATCTGAGCGTTGATAACGATTCCCGGGTTAGCGGTCATGAAAGCTGCGATCTGCTGCTTGAACTGATCAGCAACGCCTTCCTTCTCGGAAACCCACATGGTAATGTCATAAGTTCCTGCAAGCTGTGCACTTGCATCGGTTTTGTTTTCTTCTTTTCCTGCATTGGATTCAGTCCCTGTACTGGATCCTGCATTCGGGGTGTTGGATTCTTCTTTACCACAAGCTACGAAACAAGCGGTAACCATTACCAACACAAGAATAAGTGATAAAATCTTACTCATCTTCATAAGTAGTCTCCCTAAAAAATAATATTTTTACTGCGCTGTTGCACAGTTCGTATCTTATCATTTTTCATATGCTTTGTCAATCAAACGCCAGGACAAAAGTCCTTGTTTTCAAAAGTTGTACGTAGCACGCAAACAGCTGTCTTTTCGCGCTTTTTTGCGTGAATTCTCTACTTTATTAACGCGCTACTCTGAGGTTCTACGGTAAGAACGGAACCGTCCAATGATGCTCCACCCACTCCAATATAATCACATATCTTCGAGAACGAAATTCCATCGAGCGTTTTACATACACTCAGGTCATATGTGAGAGATTCGGTCGGAGAGGTATTATGTACCAGCACCATACTTTCGTCCTCATATTCAATTAAAAACCCACCGAGATTCTTCTCTCCAAAATCCAGCGCAGTGTATTGCCCTCTTGCAATTGCAGGATACTTATGCCTTATCGCAAGCAATCTGCAGTAATAATTATAGAGACTATTCTCGTCCGCTATCTGTTCAGATACTGTCGTGGTTATCTGCTTATCGACAGGATAAGTCGAACCCACGGGATCTTTTACCGTGTCTTCGTCGCCCCACAGCATTGCAAGACGACGATTCGCATCGGTATTTGCGCTTCCGCGCGAGCCACGTATACCGATTTCCTCACCGTAATAGATCACAGGCGAACCGGTACACAAAAGATAAAGATTTGCCGCCATCCGCATATTATTCTCGGTTACAAACGCTCCTGCGATTCGGTCCATATCGTGATTTGATAAAAACGGCATCACCATTGCCGCTTCATCGATTGCCAAGACCTTATCCTGATAAGTTTCCACATACTTCGTATACTTAGCAATGTTAGAATTTCCTTTTGCGGCGGCAGCTACCATACCTTCCGCCTGTGCCATTGCAAAGTTAAAACAATTCATGGCATCATAGTAATCAAGTATCTCGGTCTCTCCCGACCAGCACTCACCCACACAATAAATTTCCGGGTTTACTTTTCGGAGTTCTCCCATATACCAATCCCAAAACTCAACCGACTTTTCGGTATCACCGAAGTAGATATATTTCACAGCATCAAAGCGGAAACCGTCTACGCCAAGGTTAAGATAGTGTTTTGCGACATCCAGCATCGCTTCTCTTACCTTAGGATTATCAAAGTTGAGTTCCGGCATATCACCCGAGAAATTACACTCATACCATGCATCCACTCCCGCTATCTTCTGGTATTGTACACCACCTGCCTTTTCTGCAGTGGTAACGCAGGTGTAATAATCATAGTATTCGTTTGCTGTGTCACCATTCATTCGTGCTTCCTTGAATTGTACGAACCATTCGTGCTTGCTTGAAGTATGATTGATTGCAAGATCAAGAATGAGTTTTACATTTCTCTCGTGGCAGAGGTCCACAAGCTCCTTCAAGTCCTTCTCTTCTCCGAAACGCCAATCCAACTTATAATAATCGCTCGCATCATATTTATGGTACGAGGGCGACGAAAAGATGGGTGAGAGCCAGATGCCCTGTACACCGAGACTTTTTCCCGAATTGATATCACCGTCATTGAGATAGTCGAGGCGGTTGATAATACCACGCAGATCACCGAAACCATCCCCGTTGGCATCTGAGAACGAACCAACGAAGATCTGATAGAAGGTCCTGTAGTTATCGTCAACCGGAACATACTCCGGCTCAGTCTGCTTATTGCAGCCTGTAAATATCGTCGAGAGTAACAACACTCCCGTTATGAACAGAATTTGTATGATTCTTTTCCGTTTTCTCATATTATCCCCACAATAATGCAATCTTTTCAAAAGGTATCCTATTCCTTTGCAGGCACGGTATTTCATATGTGCTATACACATTTTTCAAACATCACACGCATTTCGTCAGTCTTTCACTGAGTTGAACATTGCATCGTCAATCTTGCCCCATGCATTCGGTCCCGAGCACTTCACATAGATACCTACCGTGATATTGTCTCCCTCGGCGTATTCAATCCCGTTTATCTCAGCGGTATGCCACTCGTCATACACGGTAATCTTGGTATCTGCTCTATGAACCGGCTCTCCATTTACTTTAACGTATGCATAGATATCCGTCTCACCGCCGTCACCACCCATTACTGAAATGGAATAATTGTAGGTCCCGCTCTTGAGATTCTTCACTTCCTGCTCTAAGGTAAATTCAACGCAATCCTTTCCTGCACCCCAGAAATGGTAATGCTTGTTGCCGGTCATGGAATCGCTTACCTTGTCCTCCACATGAAGCTCGTCAAAGCTTTTGAGTGCAGTCGCCGTCCAGCCGGTTTCGCCATCCTCAAAGCTCCAGTTTTCAAGAAAATTGTACTCTACCATAGAAACATAACAGATAGCATCCATTCCGTCCGCTAACCCATTAATCGTATATTTTGCAATACCGCCCTGCTTCATCGCATTGGTATCCACACCCTGCCACTCAACCGGAATCTCTTTCCTTGAATTATCGTTCAGAATCGCATTGACCGTATCCGGCATAACGATATCGCCGTTCAGGTCGATAATCAGATTGGTATCTTCAATCGCGTCTGCCTTAGGTTCCAGCTCATTTCCGTTTTTGACAAGCGAAAAGACTTTAAGAGACTCCAGTGCCTTACCGTCTTTGTCGAAAAATGCCTGATTATCTACCGCACAGCCACCGTACCACTTTCCGGCATCGTCCGGGTCATAGTCTGCGGCATAGGAGCTTGCCCAACCGGAACCGTATTTTTCCCAGAGTGCAAGATTCTCTTCATAACTCTCTCCGCCGGAAGCAATCCAGGTACCTTCCCAATAGCAGATACCGATACCGTTCTCCATCTTGTTTACTACCGTATCAATTACATCACGGACAAGGTTCGCCTGTCCCTGCACCGTATACGGATAGTTCTTCACAAGACCGTCACCCTCACCTACCGTATTGCCGTAGAAGTCGGTATTTTCCGGTGTGTATGCATAGGAGGTCTCAGCAACCATTACTTTCTTTCCGTATTTTGTCGTTACCTTGTTGAGTACCTCGGCAAGGTTATCGTATGTACCATGCCAGTACGGATAATATGAAGATGCAAAAACATCATAATCAACGCCGTAGTAATCGAGATTCGCACTGTAACTCTCGTAATTCGTCACCTTCTCGGGATTCGCAAAATGAATCGCAATCAGAGCATCCGGACACACCTCACGGACTGCCTTGGAACCGGCAGACATCAACTGTGTTATCTTTTTCCAGCCGCCAACCTTGCTGTTTGACTCACCGCACATCGCGCCGTTGGTCTCATTACCGATCTGCACCATGCCGATATCCACGCCTGCTGCCACCAGCTTTTCAAGGCTCTCTTTTGTATAATCATAAAGAGCTTCGCTTTTTCGATCGATATTCATCCCTGCCCATGCCTTCGGCACCATCTGCTTGGACGGGTCTGCCCAGAAATCACTGTAATGGAAGTTAACAAGCAGCTTCATGCCGTATTTGGTCGCACGTTTGCCGATTTCTATCGCATTCTCGATATCACAATTGCCGCCACCGTATCCGTTTCCGTCCTTATCAAACGGGTCATTCCAGACACGGACACGGATATAATTCACTCCGTTCTCAGCAAGAATCTGATACACATCCTTCTCCTTGCCTTCGTGGTCGTAATACTTCACGCCCCCTGCTTCCAGAGAAGGAACACAGGAAGCATCCATACCAAAGATAAAATCTTCCGGAAGATTTTCTACCTTTTTTACATACAAAGAATCTGAACTCATGTCAGCACCTTTCCCACATGCCGGCAGTAATACAGCAAATAACAATACCGCCAAAATACACACTACTCTTTTTCTTTTTATCATAACAACCATGCCTTTCCAGTGCCTGCAAACTTTGGTCTTTCCACCATCTGTTCACAGGCTTATCATCGATGCAACTTGTACAAATATACTATACACAAACGCAATCCGTTCGTCTACTTATTTCACCAACTTGAGTTTCCGCGTTTTGTAAGAAGGCACAGGGATTTGACACAGCATGTCATTCACACACTGGTGAAAAAGACAGTGCATTACATGATATTGCTGTGCCAAATCCCTCCATATTTCTGTTGTCAAAAAAATGCGAAAACTCAAGGTTTTACAAGTACATCGTTCATATAAACCCACACACCGATTGCATCGGCTGTGATATTACCGCTCTCTCTTACAATTACATCACTGCCGGCTCTGCCGGAATCCGCAACCAGATTCCATTCGCCATCCAGCGTGTACGGGAGTGCCTGTGCATGCGGATTGATTACCGTAAGCGCACGGCCTCCGTTTCCATCGTCAAACATAACCGTAAGGATACCGCTTCCCGGCTGTTCTTCCGTTACGGTAGTCGTCGTGTCGGTAAAGATTGAATATGCCTTTCGCATTGCAATGAGTCCCTTATAGTACTGCATGGTCTCGTACTCTCTCGTTCCTTCTGTCAGTACAGACCAGTTGATGTTGTTTTTCGCATCACTTGATTTATAGCTGTTCTCATCTCCGTCCTTTGTACGAAGCATCTCTTCGCCTGCCTGCCAGAACGGTGTTCCCTGCGATATCATCAGTATTGCCGCACCGAGCTTGTTCATCTTGGTTCTCACGTCATCGCTGTCGTCCGGATTCGAGAGTAAGAGCTTATCCCAAAGGGTGTTGTTATCATGTGCACTCATATAATTGATGACCATGGCGTCATTTACGGTCCACGTCGTTCCGGATGCAGCGCCGCCCTTGATTCCGAAGATTACTTTTTCTATGTTTTCCTCCGGTGAGCCGTTAATATAGCCCTGCACTTTTGCATCAAACACACTGCCCTTCAATCCATCGCGGATTACATCGTTAAATACCGCAATTCCGCCGATTGCATCACCACTAGGCGTAATCTTGCTGATGTTCAATTGGTTCGCCTGCTCACTTCCGTCCATGGTTGCCCCCATATCCCAGCCTTCGCCGTAGATAATTGCATTCGGATTTACCGCATGAACTGCCCGTTCTACCTCCTGCATGGTCTCAAGGTCGTGAAGTCCCATAAGATCAAAGCGTAAACCGTCGAGCTTATATTCCTCTACCCAGTATGCTGTTGATTCCACCATGAATTTCCTGAACATGTACCGCTCCGACGCGGTATCGTTGCCACAACCGCTGGCAGAAGTATTTTCTCCGCTGTCTGTATATCGGTAATAATAGTTCGGAACAATCTTATTGAACGAGCTGTTCGCATCAAAGGTGTGGTTGTAAACCATGTCCATAATCACACCAATCCCTGCTGCGTGAAGCGCTTTTACCATCTCCTTGTATTCACGGATTCTTACTTCGCCGTTATATGGATCGGTCGAGTAGCTTCCCTCTGGAACATTGTAGTTCTCCGGATCGTATCCCCAGTTGAACTGGTCCTCCGGATGCGTCTCGTCTACTGAAGCATAGTCGTATACCGGTAGCAGATGCACATGCGTAATGCCAAGATTGACAAGATAATCCACGCCCACCGCCTCTCCGTGCTCGTTCAGCAGTCCACGTTCGGTAAATGCGAGATATTTGCCCTTGTACTGAGAGTCTGCTATCTTGTTGGAGAAGTCTCTTACATGAACCTCCCAGATGATTGCCTCGGAGTAGCTCTGTATGGGCGAAGCAAGCGTTGCACGCTCCCACCCTTCCGGATTAGTCTTAGCAAGATCCACTACCATCCCGCGCTTTCCGTTGACACCCGCAGCCTTTGCGTAAGGGTCAACCGCCTCCTGCGTGCCGACTTCGGTAGTTACCGTGTAGGTATAATACGTACCGTGACCGCAATCTTCCGTGTGTGACCACACTCCTTTATCCCCTTTTACCATCTCAACGTGCTTGTAGGCTTCTACACCGTTTCCTGCAGTAAAGAGATTCAGCACTACCTTAGATGCCGTCGGTGCCCATAGTTTGAAATTCGTCTTGTCGCCGGCAATCACCGCTCCGAGATCCTTCTCGTCGTAATGATAGTTGTCTGCAAAATGTCGGCTGTTAAAGTATTCTGATTTTTTGTCACCGGCAATGCCTGCCATAGAAAACTCCTTCATTGTCGTAAGCTTCTTCCTCCGTCATTTGCTTCTCTTGGTCTTTGTTACAAGCTTCAACATCTTTTCCCTGAGCTTCTCAGTATTATATCTGGACGGAATTCTCCAACCCCAGTTTCCTTCTGCTGTTGACGGGGTATTCATTCTTCCTTCTTCGTTCGTAAGCTCAAGATAATCCTGCATCGGTACAACCGCAAGGTTTGCAATGCTTCGGAACGCAAACTCAATCAGGTCTGCCGTACGACTCTGTTCCTTATCTCTCGGACACTCCTTGTTGAACCGCTTCTTTGCCTCACCGGTTAGATTCTTTAACCAGGTCTTAGTACAATCCGAATCGTGTGAGGAAACGTACACTACGCAGTTCTTCGTATCATAGATACGCGGAAGATATTCGCTGTCCTCGTCATAAAACGCAAAGTGAAGCATCTTCATTCCCGGAAAGCCCGTGTCTTCCAGCAGTTCTCGTACATCGTCGGTAATAAATCCAAGGTCCTCCGCAATAATCCTTGCTTTCGGATATCTCTCTGC
>JAZSIB010000269.1:0-8066 GCA_045533585.1 Lachnospiraceae bacterium
GGTTGCGACAGGATTCCATGAGAGCCCGATTCCGTACGCTCACGTTACCACCACTACGACTCACAAGACTCTGCGCGGACCGCGTGGCGGTATGATTCTTTCCAGCGAAGAGTTTGCAACCGAACACAAGATCAACAAGGCTATTTTCCCGGGCATCCAGGGTGGTCCGCTTGAGCACGTAATCGCTGCAAAGGCAGTATGTTTCGGTGAAGCTTTACAGCCGTCCTTCAAGGAGTATGCAAAGAACGTTATCGACAATGCGCAGGCACTTGCTAAGGGCTTGGTTGACCGTGGATTCGACCTTGTATCCGGCGGTACCGATAACCATCTGATGCTCGTAGATTTAAGAAGCGTTGGTGTTACCGGTAAGGATTGCGAGCACTTCCTTGATGCAGCGAACATTACCTGTAACAAGAACTCTATCCCGAACGATCCGGCATCTGCTAACGTTACCAGCGGTATCCGTCTTGGTACTCCGGCAGTTACCAGCCGCGGCATGAAGGTGAAGGACATGGATATCATTGCTGAGGCAATTTCCCTCATGGTGAAGGATCCGGAGAAGAACATCGAGCAGGCGAAGTCCCTCGTTAAGGTTCTCACCGATTCCTATCCGCTGTTCTAATCGCAGAACTGAATTACGAATTTACAAGTCCGCAGACTTTTGCCTGCGGACTTTTTGCGTGTTGCAATAGCACATATGGTGTCTGTTCAGAGAAAAAACACAATTTTTTGTGTTTTTATAGTGGTGATTCGTAGCAGATAATGGTATAATAAATAATAATTGGCGTGATATCGTGTATTTTTTGACGAAGTATTGCCACACTCGTGCCATACACGGACGATATAATGCCTGCATTGTAGAACGGATGGGATGAATATTGCAGTTGTAATGAGAAGTTACAAGGCAAGGAAGATAGGAAACAGGTAAGACAGAAACGAGGAAAGAATGAAAAAACGAGTTATAAAAAAACAAGCTCTTTTATTTCTGTTATGTATAACGTTGTTGGTTCCGCAGCTACTGATACAGAAGCCGCAACAAGCAGCGGCAGCGTCCAATGCGATTGTTATCGTGAACACATTGAATGTGAGAACAGGTCCGGGAACGTCGTATGCCAGAGTTGTGGTGGACGGCGTAGAGGCATATCTGGTCGGACAACAGGAGATAGAAGTAACGGGTGCCAGTGGTGAATGGTATCAGATTAACGCGTCATTTAAGGGAAAAGAGATTAGTGGCTACGTTTACGGACCTTATGTATCGCTTGTGACGGAGATAAAACCGGCAGAGAAGCCGGCCGGTCCCAAGGAAGACCCGAAAAAGCCGGGCGAGAAGCCTGCGGGACCGAAGGAGAACCCGGAGAAGCCGGCCGGTCCTGCCGGTCCGAAGGAAGACCCGAAGAAACCTACCGCAACTCCCACTTCTACGCCGACCCCAACACCTACTGCAACGCCGAGTCCGGTGTCGGCAACGAAGTATAAAGGTGCAGATTTTGAATTGCCGGGTTTTGTGGATGCGACGGCACTGAACCTGCGAAGTGATGCGACAACGAGCAGTGAGAAGCTCGGGCAGGCAACTGCAGGGATGAAGGTGACGGTACTGAATGAAAAGTGGAATGGCGATGAGAAATGGTACCGGCTTGCAATTACTCTGGATGGAAAAGAAAAGATCGGTTACATGCTGAGTACATATGTCACGTTGTATACCGATAAGGGATTTTATGCAAAGACCGGAAAAGAAGGTCTGAGTTTGTATAAGAGTGCAAGTGCAACTTCTGCATTTGTAAAAGATAAGAGCGGCAACGTGATTACATTGCCTGTGGATCGGAACTTATGGGTGTATGGAGAAATTAACGACACCAATCTGGACAAGTGGTTCCATGTGCGGATTACTTTGTCAGGAGTGAAGTATTACGGCTATGTGAATGCGGACGATGTGTACTTATACGGATACCAGAGCAAGAAGACAAGTGGAAGTTCATCATCAGCACCGAGTGCAACACCGACCCCGGCTCCATCTTCTTCGAAAGTGACGCCGACACCGAATCCGACGACAACACCGACGCCAAAGCCTGCAGAACCGACCAAACCGATTGATCCGGATGAAGATTTTCAGGTAAAAGCATATGTAGGTGCGAACAGCCTGAATTTCCGTAGCGAAGCCAGTGCAAGCTCCGAGGCAATCGGTGTATTGGGTATGAATGCACAGGTAACGATATTGAATGAGGTGGACAAGGGTGATTCCACCTGGTACCGGATTGCTGCAGAAGTAGACGGAAAACAAAAAATCGGTTATGTACACGGTTCGTATCTTAGATTCGAGCTTGCGATGCCGGTAAATGCAGTTATTGCTGCGGACAAGACCAGACTTCGTGCGGAAGCAGGAGACAGCGGTGCTTATGTAAAGACAAACTCGGGAGCAATTCTTGCGCTGGCAGAAGGGGATTATGTGAGTCTTCTGTCGCAGAAAACTGCAGATGATAAGCAGTGGTTCCAGATTATGTATCTGGGAAATGGCGGAGGATATAAGGGTTATCTTCCGATGAACGGTATCAATCTGGCTGCGCCGACGCCGACCGCGACACCGACCCCGACGGCAACACCAAGTCCAACGGCGACCGCGACACCGGCTGTTACGGCAACACCCACGCCGTCTCCGACGCCGACAGCAACACCAAGTCCGACCCCGACTCCGTATATCGGCCCGGGTGAGATACAGAATGTCGGCACGTCGTTAATCGTGAAACAGGAACCGGGTTACAGTGGTTCTTCTGTGAAGACGGCAGAGGGTAAGTCAGTTCTGCTGAACAATGGAAAAGCTGTTGAAGTTATTGGTAGTGTGGCAGAGTCCGGCGTGAATTGGCAGAATATTGCATTTGATTATGCAGGGACACGTTACAGCGGATATGTTAATGAGAAGTATGTATTGTTCGGAAACTCCGAGGACATAGAGAGCAGCGGAAATGCAAGCGGAGGTGATTTATCCGGAAGTAATCTGGACTTTGAAGCAAAATTGCTCTTGCAGGGATTTCCGGAGAGCTATAAGCCATATCTCAGGGCACTGCATGCGATGTACCCGAACTGGGAGTTTAAGGCGTACCATACCGGGCTGGATTGGAATACTGCTTTGGACAATGAAGACATTGTCGGTAAGAATCTGATTCCAAACAGCAAGGCAACTCAATGGAAATCCCATGAAAAGGGCGCATATAACTGGAAAACAGATAGTTATATTGTATATGACGGTTCATATTGGGTAACAGTATCAAGAGACGGTCTTGCTTACTATATGGACCCAAGAAACTGGCTGACGGAAGATTATGTGTTCCAATTTGAGATACTGACATATGAACCATCCTTCCAGACGCTTGCCGGTGTGGAGAATATTCTGAAGAATACCAAGATGTCAAATGCGTCGTATACCTATCTGGATCAGTACGGTATTGAACAGACGATTACCTATGGTCAGACCTTCATGGAAGCCGCGAAATATTCCGGTGTGAGTCCGTATCATCTGGCTGCCCGTGCAAAACAGGAAGTTGTGAATGGTGTGAACACGATGAGTAACAGTGTCAGCGGAACGGTTTCCGGTCTGGAGGGTCTGTATAACTTCTATAACATCGGTGCATTTCACAGTACAGTTGCCGGAGGTAATATCGCAAACGGATTGAAGTTTGCGCGTGACGGCAGCACGAATGCAGCATTAAATGAGGCATCGCTGATACCGTGGACCAGTCCATACCGTTCGATTGTCGGCGGTGCACATTATCTTGGTTATAACTACATTGTCGGACGCGGACAGAACAACATCTATCTGCAGAAGTTCAATATGACGCCCACCTCTACTTATTCTCATCAGTACATGGCGAATGTAGAAGCTCCGTGGGCAGAGGGCAAAAAGATGCTGCAGGCTTATGGCGAGGACGCATATAGTCTTCCGATTGTGTTCTCGATACCGGTATACTTGAATATGCCGGATACACCATGTCTTGCACCGCTCGAGCAGAAGAATCCGAACAACTGGCTGAAGAGCCTGAAGGTAACGGATGTGGATGGAGCTGAGATCAGCCTGACACCGACGTTTGACGGCTCTAAGGAACAGGAGTATTCCGTGATTGTCGGAGCGGATTGTGAATTCGTTTCCCTGAGCGGAACCGCAGTCAGCAAGAAAGCTACGGTTGCCGGAGAAGGATATTGCCCGGTGGCAAGCGGCATGAACCGTCTGGTGCTTTATGTGGCAGCAGAGAACGGCGACCTGAGGGAATATGTAGTGAATGTCATCCGTGAATAAACAGGGATCTGTTGTGCGGACAGGCAGAAACAGTGGAGGAAGAGAAATGTTAAAGAAACTCTTCAAAATTAGTGTTATATGTATTATACTGACAGCGGCGGTCCGGTTTGGGCAGCCGCTGCAGGCATATGCGGCCAGTGCAGCGCTGGGATTTTTACTACAACAGAGTGAGATTACGGTAGGCGATACCGTGAATGTCTATCTGACGGTTGATGCAGATGAGAAAATCGGTGATGTAGAGGCTTATATTTCCTATGATCCGGATTATTTGGAGTTTCGTCTTGCGACCAGCAGTATTGCGGGTGGAGATGGAATTCTGAAGGTATCGGATGTGTTTTCGTCGCAGGCAGATACGTCAAAGAGCTATCTTATTAAGTTTGTAGCAGTTAAACCCGGAACGACAGAGATAACGCTTATGAACCAACCGAAGGTATATCAGGCAGACAATGCACAGTTGATGTCGGTATCCGCAACCGTAGGCAGGGTGACCATCGCACCGGCGGTAGAGGCATCGGACAATGCCGGTCTTGGTTCGTTGAAAATCAGTCCGGGCACACTGATGCCGGAATTTTCGCCGGAAGTGTTTGTGTATAGAACAAGCGTATCGGAAGATACGACGAGTCTGTACGTCAGTGCATTACCGGAGGATTCCGGTGCACATGTTACAATTTCGGGCAATTCACCGTTGTATGAAGGAGAGAATATCGTTCATATCTTTGTTACGGCGGAGAACGGAAAGATACAGGAATATGTGATCAATGTAGAGAAGCAGGGAAAAGAGGCGCTACCCACTGCAACACCGACCCCTGTATTAGAAGAGGAAGAGCCTACACCGACACCGCTGCCTCCGGAAGAAGAGGGGTTTTTGTGGAAACTTGAGGCGGTAGAAGAAGACGGAACGGTATTTCTTGAGGGCAACTATCGCTTTCAGGTTTGTGAGCAGCCAGAGGGAATTGTGATTCCCGTGGGTTTCCAGAAGACAAAACTGATGATATCCGGTATCAGTCTCACGGCATATACGCCGGAGTCTGACGGCAGCAGTGATTTTGCTTTGATGGTATTGCAGCGTGAGAACGGAAAGGCTGCATTGTACCGTTATGATAGGGCGGAAAAAACGATTCAGCGCTTTGTAAAAGAAGATATTGTTGTAACGAGGGAGGAAAAGACTCCGGAGGAGAGTAACATGGAAGCGCTGACGGAGCAATATGAAAAAAATACGACAACCATGGTATTGATTATCGCGGTACTGATTGCACTGTGGATTGTGACTGTAATCGGCATGATATATTTTGCGTTGAAGTCAAGAGTGCCACAGGATTAGGCAGACAGGAATCGCGATAAAACAGCGATACCGGATGGAGGAACGAAGTGAAACTGGAATATACGGAAACAGCGCGTCTGGTGATAAAAAGAACCAGACAGATAGCACGCGGAATGAAGCATTCTTATGTGGGAACCGAGCATTTGCTGATTGCACTGATGAGTGTGGAAGGACTTGTGCAGAGTGTTCTGATGAACAATGGTGTGCGAGTACAGGATATCTATAATATGATTGACCGGCTGGTAGCACCGGAGCAGGCAGTAATGACCGAAGAATTCGGACAATATACCCCACGTCTGCGCCTTGTTTTGGATGGCAGTGAGATCGAAGCAGAGTATTATGGTTCTGCCAGAATCGGAACCGAGCATCTATTGCTTGCGCTGCTCAGTGAGCTGGACTGCCTTGCGGTACGACTGTTGAATACCTTGAATATCAATATGACGAAGATTACGGTGGATATTCTGGAAGCGACCGGAATGGAAGCAACCGAGATTAAGAACGAACTGGGCAGAATTCGTGCCGGTGAAAGTTCGAAGACTCCGATACTGGACCGGTACTCGCGCGATATGACACGCATGGCAGCGGATGGTAAGCTGGACCCGGTTGTCGGTCGTGGGGAAGAACTGACCCGCTTAATTCAGGTGCTGAGCAGAAGAACCAAGAACAATCCATGTCTGATCGGCGAACCGGGTGTAGGAAAAACTGCCATCGTAGAGGCATTGGCACAGCGGATTGTGAAAAAAGAAATTCCGGATGCGTTGCTGGATATGCGTCTATTATCTCTGGATATGTCCGGTATGGTAGCCGGTTCAAAATACCGTGGTGAATTTGAAGAGCGTATCCGTGCTGTTATCAGTGAAGCAGAGCGTGCAGGCAATGTGTTATTGTTTATTGATGAGTTGCATACGATTATCGGTGCAGGAGGTGCTGAGGGCGCTCTGGATGCATCGAATATCATGAAGCCGGCGTTGTCACGTGGTTCTTTGCAGGTAATCGGTGCGACCACCTTAGAGGAGTACCGCAAATATGTAGAAAAAGACGCGGCATTGGAACGTCGTTTTCAGCCGATTACGGTTGAGGAACCGACACAGGAAGAGGCACTTGCTATCCTGAAGGGTCTGCGTCCGGTATATGAGGAGCACCATGGTGTGGATATCGCGGAAGACGCGTTGGAGGCTGCGGTGAGCATGAGCAGCCGCTATATCAACGACAGATTCCTTCCGGATAAGGCGATTGATCTGCTGGATGAAGCAGCATCGGCATTACAATTGATTCAGACAACGGCACCGCAGAAGCTGAAGGAGTTGGAGAAGGAACAGGAGCAGTTAGAAATACAGATACAGGATGCGCTGGCTGCCGGTGAATTTGAAAAAACAAAAGAACTGTTTCAGCTTCAGGTAAAGAATGATAAGGATGTAAATCGTCTACGAAAGGCTTGGAAGAAAAAGCGTGAGACAGAGCGCAGAGTTGTGACAGAAGAAGAGATTGCACAACTGATAGCGCGTATGACTAAGATACCGGTAACGAAGATTACGGAGGATGAGGGCGAGCGTCTGATGCATCTGGAGGACACGCTTCACCAGAGAGTCATCGGGCAGGAGGAAGCGGTAACGGCGGTTTCCAAGGCCATCCGCCGTGGGCGTGTGGGGCTCAAGGACCCGAAACGTCCGGTGGGATCATTCCTGTTTTTAGGACCGACCGGTGTCGGTAAGACCGAGTTGTCCAAAGCACTTGCGGAGGCTGTGTTCGGAGATGAGAATGCAGTTATCCGTGTTGATATGTCGGAGTTTATGGAAAAGCACAGTGTCTCCAAGCTGATTGGCTCGCCGCCCGGATATGTAGGTCACGAGGAGGGGGGACAGTTCAGCGAGAAGGTGCGCAGAAAGCCTTACTCCGTGGTACTCTTTGATGAAGTGGAAAAGGCCCATCCGGATGTGTTCAATGTGCTTTTGCAGGTGCTTGATGACGGTAGGGTAACAGATTCCCAGGGACGTACCGTTGATTTTAAGAATACCATACTGATAATGACATCTAATATCGGTGCTCATTATCTGCTGGAAGGTATTACACCTGACGGTAATATCAGTGCCGATGCGGAAAATATGGTTATGGAGGAATTACGTGGACATTTCAGACCGGAGTTTCTGAATCGTCTGGATGAAATCATTCTGTTTAAGCCGCTTTCCAAGGAGAATATCAGTGGTATTATCCACTTGATTATAAAAGACCTGAATGACAGACTGCAGGATAGAGACCTGGAAATAAGACTTACTGAAAAAGCGGTGGATTTCATCGTGGAAGAAGCGTATGATCCTGTTTACGGGGCACGTCCTTTGAAACGATATGTGCAAAAACATGTGGAGACCCTTGCGGCACGACTGATTTTGGAGGATAAAGTGGAGACAGGGGACAGTATATGCATTGATGTGCAGGACAAGTCGGATCGTAGCCATGTCGTTC
>JAZSIB010000210.1:0-7929 GCA_045533585.1 Lachnospiraceae bacterium
GCGACCGATGCCGAGACGGACTATCAGAAGCTGTGGAAGAGCTACTTTACGCATATGGCGATAGAAGAGCGGATTAATCCGAAGCTGCAGCGGAATATGCTGCGGCTGCGTTTCCGTACTCATATGACGGAATTTATGTGAATTGACGAGGAATATTGTTTTTTATGGTAGATGAGTATATTATTATTGACAAAATAGATTAAGCCATCTATGAGTCTGAAAAAGAAATGCCAGAGGGTAGCGAAAACATTGATTTGAAACGTATGGAAGATATAACTTTAAAGAAGCTGTTTGTAGCACTGGAAACAGCAGTGTTTCACAAAATTGATGAAGTGAATAGCGTTTATCAGATTCCGAAAGAGGTTCAACAAGTACCGGAGAGCTTTTCTGCATATCTAGAAAAGACAGTGAAAGATAGGACAGGGTGCATGCTTCTTACGGACAACTATGTACTTCTGGAAGAAGCGCAAAAACTCCTGCCTTGTGTTGCCTATGCGAGAGAAGGATGTCTGGATAAAGTACCGATGTCCTGTAGCTATGTCATAGAAGGAACGGAGGGCTTGAACCGGAAGGAACTTCAGCAGATGTATCTGCGTATCTGTGGATTGCCTCTTACGATTGCAGAGACAGAGCGGCTTATCCTGCGGGAGTTATCTGAAGACGATATCGAGCGTATGTATGCGATTAGCCGTGAGGCAGCGGTAAGGGCTTATGTGGATGATATACCGGAGGACAAGGACGAAGCTTATGCGCATATCCGCGCGTATATTAAGCATGTGTATCCGTTTTACGGATATGGGTACTGGGGGATATTCTTAAAAGAGAGTGGAGTGTTGATCGGACGTTGCGGATTGCAGGAGGGAACCATAAGTGAAGGTGTAGCGGAGAACATTGAATCGTGTATGCAGCAAGAGTCGGACACAAAGAGGAACGCGGAAGACACAGCAGAAGGCGTAAGGCTTGGGTATCTGTTGGATCCGGCATACACAGGTGCCGGATATGCAAGGGAGGCAGTACAGGCAGTGATACGATATGCTTTTGAGGAGTTGCAGCTCAACCGCATATCAGCAATTATCCACGAAGATAATATGCGTTCCGTTGCAGTAGCAAAAGCCTGCGGGATGTCGTATGACGGAGAATTGGAGCAGGATGGGAAGAGATATCAGCGATACGTGATAGGCTATAAAAACTAACGATACAAATAACAGAAAAGAATATAATATGATAACAGACACCGTTATAAGGAAATGTTCGTTTGGAACGTATAAATCTTTATGCGGTGTTTTTGCGTGTAAAGCATAATACAAAACCAGCATAAAATAACACAAAAACAACAACACGAAACGTGAATAGAGAAATGAAAACTCACGTATATGCAGAAAAGTAATGTAAAAGAAAATAATGTTTTCAAGACGGACAAAAACGTGCGATATTGTGTTGTAAATTGTTGAAAATTACTGGGAAAAGGTTTGACTTTTTATTGTGAAAATGAGACAATAAAGAATGTATGATTATGGGTAAATCTATGCATTTTTATGCGTTTCAAAATAAGTAAGGCAAAGGATGGATTCGATATGAAACTGCGAAATGTAGTGATAGCAGCACTTTCAGTATTATTACTTTTGGGCGGTGGCGTAGCGATATACGGCACATCGCAGGTTAAGAGTGTAGAGCAACAGTTTGTTGCCAGTGGATACATATTGGATGGAGCGGAGAGTCGGGAGAACGGATATGCCAAGTTGTCCTTTGAAGCAGGCACAACATATCGTACCGGTTATCCGGATCGTGTCATCTTCAAAGACACCGCAGGCATTGAAGTAGCAACCGATAAGACTGCATTTTTGCATTTTTCGGATGGGTCACTTTCGGCTCTGACCGATGGTGTTATCGTTGACCTCAATAATATGACCGGCGGTGTATTGAACAACTTCCGGATTAATGCGGGTACTGTATTGGAACGCAGAGATAATTCCTATGTAATCGAGAGTCTGTCCGGTACCATCTATCTGGATGATTTTATTTGGAAAATCAGTGACTCCCAGTATATGCTGGTGTCAAACACCGTGGATGTTGCAGTAGGAGAGCAGGAGCCAAAGTATTTCAATGATGCGGTAGAACTGCGTTATTACAACGAAGGCATACTCATGCTGATAACGGAAGAAGGCGCATACCGTACCGTAGCAACCGACTGTATCGCAACCATGAACAGTGGGGTACAGCTCGACCTGGCATCCCGTACCATCCTTACCGGCGAAGAAGGAACAAGGATGTCGATGGAGCAGATTGTACTGGATGCCAACGAAGCAATCGATGTATTGAGCCCAATCATGTCTGCACAGAAGTCCGATGATCTGTTTGAAAAGAGACAGATGAATGAAGCGGTGAAGATTGCGATGCCGACCTTTGAGGTGATTGACGGTGAGGACGGCGAAGACGGCGAAGACGGTGAAATCGGTGAAGAAGGTGCGATCGGACAGAGCGGTATGACCGGAGCGGACGGCCGTACCGGAGAAACCGGAGAGAACGGCAAGCATGGTCTTGACGGAACGATGGGTGAAGACGGTGCCGGCGGTGCACCGGGCGCACCGGGTGAGCCGGGTACGGCAGGTACCAGCGGAGCGAATGGTTCAAACGGACGTAACGGCAAAAACGGTTCCAAGGGCGCTCAGGGCGGTCAGGGTGATCCGGGTAAGAATGGTGATGAACTCCTGGAAGAAGATATTTCGGGCGAAGTGCCGGAGCAGGTGGTGCTTCCGGTGTTTGGTTTTAATAAATTTAACGCAACTTCGGATTCTGTGCATGCAGAGATTTCTTATGTGGATGAGAAGGGCTATCTGGATCTGAACAGTGTTATCGTAAAACTGATTCGCACTGCCGACGGTCGGGAAGTGAAAAAATTAACGGCAGAGTCCGGCAATATTGATCCGACGTTTAATCCCTTTGAAGTAAGTTTTGAGAATCTGACTCCTGAACAGGAATATACTATGCAGGTGATTGCAAGCTATAGGGTGGATGGCACTGATTATACGAATGTGTTTGTTAGCAAAACATTTACGACCAATTCCCTCGGTATAGGCATTGAACTTGTATATGCAACGGAGAGTAAACTGGTATTTAAGCCGATAAAGCAGTCATATTCCACAGTCGATAAGGCACATCTGATACTAAGTGATATGAAGGGTGAATACGAGCAGTCTATAACGGTTTCACAGGATGTGTTCGGAACAGAAATCGTGTTTGATGGCTTGAAGTCAAACAGTTCTTATCAGGTACAGTTTACACAAATCGAACTTAGGGATGTTCCGGAGAAGATTCCGACTTATGGCACAGCAACTTATTATACCTTAAAGAAAGCACCGGTCATCGGCAACCCGGAAGTCATCGTGAACAAGGTTGACGGTGTGTTTGACATGCGCCTGGATTTTGTGACGGACGAGGATAACGGAATTCAGTATTTCCGTTATGAGATTTTTGAGATTAATAAAGAGGATGTACCTGTTAAGGTGATTTATGCGTCTGAGAACCGTGAAGTAATCTGCCCGGTAACGGCAGACGGCGATGTGAACGATGTGAAAAAGGGTTGGACCTATCGTCTTCGTGTTGTAGCATGTTTTGATGACAACGAAAAGATGGTAGAGTATACCAGCATTTCTTCTGCACCGTTTAGCATGGATGGTAAAGGTTATCCAATTGTTACTTTCCAGCGTGCAGAGGATAATAATGAGCACGATATTATTGAGGGTACTCTGATTATTGATACGAACGGATCTGAGATTACTGCAGATGCCGGTAACCCGTTGCGTGTACAGTACACCAGTTCTGTTGGTGTTGTAAAGACCAAAACGTATGAAAGCCTTACTCCGTTGCTGGTGGGAGAAGATTCTGTCCGCTATGCTGTTGAGTTTAATGAGTATGGATTAAAGGGGAACGATACTTATGTATTTAGTGTGTACGGTACGCTGGATCTGCAGGATGGTAAAGGACCGGTAGACGATGCGCTTATCGGGCATGTGGTAGTACGAACAGCAGAAATACCGTCTTTTGAAGTAGTGATTGAGGAAGCACAGGATGTAAACAGAGTAGTTGCTGTTACGCTAGGAATAAGGGCAGGGAACTCGGATGCTGATGCTACGACTCATGCAGCCCATACTGCTCAGAAAGTGAGGATTAACATCTACAACGGAACTCACGAAGCGGGAGACGGGAAGACACCGGTTGTAACGCGAGAATTCGTAGCCGCTCCATTATATAATCCCAATACCCAGGCCGGCGGATACTTTGACACGATGTATAATGGAGAGACGCTTACTTTTACGGAAGCATCCGATTCTTTGAATTTTAATACGAACCTGTTAGACGAGAGCAACTATACGGTAGAGGTTGCGATGCTCTGCGACTATACAGAATATGCGAACGAGTTTACGTTGACAAATAATTTAAGAACCTTTGGTAAAGCGGCAGTCCGACCGGATGAGGACGATTTTATTGAGGTTCCTCTGCAGGTGACTGCGATAACGAATTCCTACGCAGGCGAGCATGGCGGAAGTCGCAACGATGATCTTCCGGGAGATGCAATTGTAGGGTATAAGCTGAAAGCAAACTACGATAATCTTACACATAATGAAGGTAAGGTATACTACTATGCGTTCGAATCGGCAAAGCTTGTAGAGAAAGATAATGCGGGAGAGTTTTACACTGATTATACTTCAGGGGCAAACAGTGCGCTGAAGATGATAAAATCGCTAACAATCAATGAAAACGATACCTCAATACCGTCCTGTACCGTATGGCTGTCTGAGGCACTGGATGGTGATTGGATTATTGACTTTAATACGGAAGATTATAATATTATGACGCGCGGTCATCAGTATGTCTTTAGTGTACGTATATTGGACAAAGCCGGTACCGGTTGGTTCCCGTCAAATGACAAAAAACCTGCAAAGACAGAAAAAACTTATTTAGCACCTTATGCGAGTCCGGTATTGCAGTTTATTCCGTGGAAGGTTGATCCTTCTACCGGCGAAGTAACATATCATTATTTTGTTAAAACGGAGGATGAACTTGCAATATCTGAGGAGTTCATATTAGCCGGTGATGGAGCGTTTGCAGCCCCGGCTGAGGGAGAAGAAGACACGAAGAAGATACAGAAAAACAAAGATACGGTATCTATATTGAAACTGACAGGTGCACGCAGCGGACAGGTTCGTGTACAATGCGAGGTAAGCAGCTACGACCGAAGTATCTACGGTAAGGAAACGGTGGATGTAATCAGTTATGAGATTGGTGAAGTAGTTTCGTCAGACAATGCAACAAAGAATTTAAGCTATACATTGACTCAGCAGTCAAACTCCAATCGTGTTCAGATTGTAGTGAAAGATAAAGACGGAGACGGTGTCAATCTCAAGAAGCTGGCAGGTCTGAGGCTGACAATTGATGATCCGGAAAACGGAGAATCCTGGGATCACACGATTGACGTTGAGTGGAGTCGTGTGGAGGAAACCGCGGCAGAGGCATTTATATATTATTCAAATCCGAAGCTGGCTTGTTGCAAAAACAATGATTGTAAAATTAAGTTAGAAGGTATTTTTGATACAGAGCTTGCAGGATATCATCTGATTGAAGGAGAGCGTGAAAATATTGCGATTCAAGCCCTTACAATCGGTGATGAAAGACGATATGTAGTACCGAATGAAGGACATACCGGTTTTGAATTAAATAATTCCGGTGCAGCAGAGAATTCATGGTACACCGTGGGTAAAGGCAATCCGCTGACCTCCAGTTATATTAGGTTTTGGCATGCGTTGTCATCATTTGAGGGTACGATGCAGCTTTCCGCAGGAAGAGCGGGTACCAGATTAAAAGCATTGGCAGATGAAAATTATGTAACGTTAAAAAGCTTGACTCCCATTACGGTGAAATTTAAGGATGAAGACGATAATCTGCATGAAACTACGACGTTTAAGATAGACAATGTATTGCCTACCATTGATTTGAACGACGGGGTTAACTATACCATTATCCCAATGGGTGAAACTGCCTTAGTAGATTTTAAGCTGGAGGGACATGATGACCTGATAGGAGCTAATACTGCTTCCAGCAAGATAAAGAACGAAGGAACGGAGTCTGACCCGAAGTATTATATCCATATTGCTCTTTGGGAGATTGATGAGTTGGGCAATCGTAAGCTGTCGGATTCCGACCATGCACAGGTTGAAATTCGTAAGGATACTTATATATACAACAACGAGCCGGAAACCCCATTGATTACCGGCTTAAAGCCGGGTGAAAGATACGGTATTACCTTGTACTATTTTGATAAAGCCGAAAACAAGCAATATCCTTTGGATGTGAACCGCCCGGATACACGAGGGGATAACATCATGTTTGTCTTTACGGCGGCAGATGAGGTTAAGATAACATGTACCGGTGTCAGATATAATGCTGTAGACTATGAAGATAAGAGTATCATAGCTTCACTCGGGCTTAATACGAATCTCGGATATGATATTGCATACAGGCTCGTAAAGAAGGTCGGAGAAGAGTATGTAGAGCTTTTGGACGGTACGCAGCTTGCTGACATAAAGGCTATTTATAAGACGACAAGTATTACTAATTCGGAGACGCAGGTGATTTCATTAAGAGCAAAGCCGGGGCAATTAAAATGGACGGAGGACGGAGTTGAGACCTACTTTACGTTTGAAAGAGAGGATTTGTTCTTAGAAGCAACACCGGTATCCAAGCAGGACGAGTCGAAAACCTTGGGTGAATCCTGTTATATCCCGTTGAACCTGTCAAAACCGCTGGAACCGCACGGTAAAATTCAGATCATACCAGAGGCTGAGAATACGATTCAAATGAAGGTTTCGGTAACAGATACGGACCATGTAGTAGTAGGGGATAAGTATATGATTCGAATCTACAACGGTGATGAGGACATGACACCAAACTACGAAGACACCGATGGACTTCAGTCCGGACAATTCTCCGGGAATAAGACTTTTACGATAACAGGGCTTAATCCGGAGAATACCTATACGATTAAGCTGTATGTAATGTTGGATACTGAGAACAAAGGTGATAAACAGGTAATTAGTGAATCCAATATCGCGTCGGTTGAGAAGCCGTTGAAAGTGGTATCTGCCCAAACCTTGAAAGGTAAGTTTGACCTTGGTCAGTTGAAACTGGTACACTTTAAGATGGATGCACTTGCTTTGAACTTTACCAACTCCGTAAACTTACGGGATTTTGTATGCTATGTACAATACACGATAGTAAATCCGGATGGTACCTATTCTAATTACGAGTGGAGTAGCGCTACTGGCGGATGGCAAGAAGCAACAGACGGGTCATTGTATTTTTATTTGGCCCATCAATTCGAGAAAAGCGGTGACTATGCGATATATTTGCGATTCATGGACGATACTCATAAATCGTTGGATATTGACACACAACTTGAATATAGCAAGTGGTACTAGTGATCAGAGTGAAATGAGGATATTATGCGACGTCTGACAAGAAAAATAAAAGCAATATGGGGATTCGCGTCAATTATACTGGCTATGGGCGGCGGTCTGACCGGAATGGCAGTGAAGAGCATTCAGAGTCAGCCCGCGCCGATCGAAGTCAGTGCAGACTGTGTGTTGTATGATGCTTACAACCGGATGCTTACCATGGCAGAAGATGCTGAGATCGTAAAGAAGTGGAACGGTCAGTATTACCTGAAGATGCAGGATAAGACTGAGGTCTGTCTTGGGGAACAGGTAGTAGCATACGATGCGGCACTGAACCGTCTGTCCAGCTATGGCGGCGGATATCAGGTAAACAGTGATGCAAGCATTGGTTCCATGAGCGAACGCCAGGAACTTGGCGAAGAGGGCAAGGGCTTCTACAAGCTGGGAGACAGAAAGTATCTTCTGATGGGAAGCCTTA
>JAZSIB010000030.1:0-2480 GCA_045533585.1 Lachnospiraceae bacterium
ATGATGTTTGCGGCAGCAACTTTGGCAAAGAAGAGCGGTAAGTACTTCGCTGAGCAGCAGGCATCTCTCGGTGCAATGAACGGCTTTATCGAAGAGACCGTGAGTGGTCAGAAGGTAGTGAAGGTGTTCTGCCATGAAGAATCCTGTAAGCAGGATTTTGACCTGATTAATGATGATCTGAGAAAGAATCAGGTGCGCGCCCAGTTTGTCGGTGGTATCATGGGGCCGGTTATGGGCAATCTGACACAGGTAAGCTATGCACTTACCGTTGCAGTTGGTGCGATCCTTTGTGTGACGAGGGGCTTCGATATTGGTGGTGTTACTATATTTACGAACTACTCCCGTCAGTTCAGCCGTCCAATCAATGAGCTTTCCATGCAGATGACGACCATCATGTCGGCACTTGCTGGTGCAGAGCGCGTATTTAAGATTATGGATCAGGAGCCGGAAGCTGAGGACCGCGAAGGTGCGGTAGAACTTACCGATGTACAGGGCAATGTTGTGTTTGAAAACGTTACCTTCGGTTATCTTCCGGATAAGACAGTGCTCCATAATATCAGCTTGTATGCGAAGCCGGGCCAAAAGGTAGCATTTGTTGGTTCGACCGGTGCCGGTAAGACGACGATTACCAACCTCCTGAATCGTTTCTATGACATCAACGAAGGTAAGATTACGATTGATGGTATTGATATCATGGATATTAAGCGTGAGAGCCTTAGAAAGAATATTGCAATGGTTCTGCAGGATACCCATCTGTTTACCGGAACCGTACGTGAAAACATCCGTTACGGTCGTCTGGATGCAACCGATGAAGAGGTAGAGGCAGCAGCGAAGACGGCAAGCGCACATTCTTTCATTATGCGTCTGGAGCACGGATACGATACGATGTTGGAGGGCGACGGTGCGAATTTAAGTCAGGGACAACGACAGCTCCTGAACATTGCCCGTGCGGCTATCTCAAAAGCACCGATTCTGGTACTCGACGAGGCAACCAGTTCGGTCGATACCAGAACCGAGAAGCATATTGAGCACGGTATGGACCGCCTGATGAAGAACCGTACGACCTTTGTTATCGCACATCGTCTGTCTACGGTACGCAATTCCAACGTGATTATCGTACTGGAACACGGTGAGATCATTGAACGCGGTACGCACGAAGAGCTTCTTGCAATGAAGGGAAGATACTACAATCTTTACACCGGTGCGGTGGAACTGGATTAAACGCAACATATCCCTTGTTGACTTTACAGAAAGATTATGCTGTGTTAAATCCCTTGTTTGTGTTGCGATAAATTCCCGGTTCTCTGTAAGAGATTGCTACGATAAATCTGCGATATATCTCTTGTTTGTTGCAAGAAATGCAATTACTCATGTAAGATATACCATTGTAATGAAGTGATAAGACATGATAAATTAAATACGTTAGAGTTCGGTGCTTCCTGTGGGTTGCTGCTGTAAGTTTCACGGGATGAATTGTTTTTGTTACATTAGAATGATTGAATAGAGAACGTCAGTGGATTACTTTGTTTGAGTTGCAAGCGGGTTGTAATGGAAGAAGGGACGTTTTCGGAATGGAGTAAGTTTATGGAATATCGTAAGATTGACAAATTAGGGATTGAGACTTCCTTACTTGGTTTTGGTTGTATGCGTTTCCCGACCAATGCAGATGGTAAGATTGATCGTGAGAAGTCAACACAGATGCTCGACCTTGCAAGAGCAAACGGCGTGAATTATTTTGATACCGCATATCCGTATCACAACGGCGAGAGCGAACTTTTTGTTGGTGAGTATCTTGCAAAGAAGGGCTGCAGAAAGGATATCTACCTTGCAACTAAGCTTCCGCTCTGGGCAGTAAACTCTCTGGATGATGCAAAGCGCATTTTTGCAGAACAGCTGCAGAAGCTCCAGACGGATTATATTGATTTTTATCTGCTTCATGCGGTAGGCGGCAAGCGTTTTGACGAGATTGCTGCGCTGGGCGTGATTGAACTGCTGGAAGAGTATCAGAAGGAAGGTAAGATTAAGTATTTCGGCTTCTCCTTCCATGATAGTTATGAAGCATTTGAGCATATCATCAAGTATCGTGATTGGGATTTCTGCCAGATTCAGCTCAACTACATGGATACCGAGACGCAGGCAGGTATGAAGGGATACCTTCTGACCGAGGAGTTGAATGTTCCGTTGGTTATCATGGAGCCGGTAAAGGGCGGTTCTCTTGCAACCTTCTCGGATGATATCGTAGACCTCTTCAAGAAGGCGGCACCGGATTACTCCGTGGCATCCTGGGCTATCCGCTGGCTCGGAACCCTTCCGAATGTAAAGGTTATCTTAAGCGGTATGACGCAGCCGGAGCAGGTTGAGGATAATCTGAAGACTTGTAACAACTTTGTTCCGCTTTCCGATGCAGAACAGGCGGCACTGCAGGATATCATCAAGGCAATTAATGCGCGAATCAAGAATGGCTGTACCGGTTGCAGATA
>JAZSIB010000049.1:0-2025 GCA_045533585.1 Lachnospiraceae bacterium
ATGATGTGAAGCGGAATGCAGATTATATGGCTTAGTTCCTGAAGCCGTACGGTTGGGAGTATGTTGTGGTGGATATCGAGTGGTATGCATGCCACGAGCCGCGTTGCAACGACGAGGAGCAGTATGTGTCCTTCGGTGAAGTGGCAATGGATGAGTATTCGCGTCTGGTTCCGTCTACCGTTAGATTCCCGTCCGCAGCAGACGGAAAGGGCTTCAAGCCGCTGGCTGATTACGTACATAGTCTCGGATTAAAGTTCGGTATCCATATTATGCGTGGTATCCCGCGAATTGCAGCACATCTGCATACGAAGGTACTTGGTACCGACTTGACAGCGGATAAGATAGCAAACCACAATTCCATCTGTTGGTGGAACCCGGATATGTACGGTGTACGCACCCACAAACCGGAAGCGCAGCTCTACTATGATTCCATCTTTGCTCTTTATGCAGAGTGGGGTGTAGACTTTATCAAGTGTGATGATATCTGCCGTATGGATGCACCTTCTGCAAAAGAAGAGACCCGTATGTTGCACCGCGCAATTGAAAAATGCGGTCGGCCGATGGTATTAAGCTTATCGCCGGGAGCTGCTAAGATAGAAGAAGCAAAGCTTTACGAACAGACTGCAAATATGTGGCGTATCACCGACGATTTCTGGGACGATTGGAAGCTGCTCTACAACATGTTCGAACGTTGTGAAGTATGGGAAAAGCAGGTGGCACCGGGCAATTATCCGGACTGCGATATGCTGACCATCGGTAAGCTTGGCAAATGGCATTTTGGAGAGAGAGACTGCCGCTTCACCGAAGACGAAGTCATCACGATGCTGTCCCTCTGGTCCATTTTCAAATCCCCGATGATGATTGGTGCAGAACTTCCAAAACTCACCGACAGAGAACGTGAGCTTCTGACCAATCAGGATGTCCTTGCATTGCTCGGTTTATCCGCACAGGCAAGACAGCTGGAACGTGACAAAAAGCACGCCATCTGGATGAATATCGGAGAAAACGGAGAGAAATACATTGCTCTGTTCAATCTCTCCGAGGAAGAAACGGAATTGAGTGTAGATCTCAACAGTCTTGAGAAGTATGGCATTGAAGCAATGTACTGTGCTCCGGTAACAGCAGAAAGTGCTACTGAGTTGTGGACAAAAGAGGTATGTGCAGTAAAAGGTGGTGTACTTACTACCAATGTAAAGCCGCACGCGACGAAATTGTTCTGCATGAAATAAGGCAAAACAATCAACTGAATAGATGGTTTTCAAAAGAAAAACCGGCATAGTTTGAAGAACTTCAGCTATGCCGGTTTTATTTTGTGAGTTTCGTTGCTGTAATACAAATTCAAAGGATGAGACTGCGATTTTACATCGATTTTACAATGGATGATTACGGATTTTACACACGCAATATAAAATGAAATCGTATAAATTTAGAAAACGGACTGAAAAATATGAGGTGATAAGAATGGATATTTTTGATGTGCTAACGTTAATCGGTGGTCTTTGCTTATTTCTTTTTGGAATGAACCTTATGGGCGACGCTTTGGAGAGAAGCGCGGGAAGTAAACTTGAAATAATGATTGGGAAACTGACCACAGGCAAGATGGCAGGCTTACTCACGGGTCTTGGAGTTACTGCTGTTATTCAGAGTTCCTCTGCGACAACGGTAATGGTTGTCGGCTTTGTAAACTCAAAACTGATGAGCTTAAAGCAGGCAATTCACGTGATTATGGGAGCTAATGTTGGTACAACGGTGACTGCGTGGATTTTGAGCCTCAGTGGTATTTCAGGTACCAGTACGTTTCTGAAATTGCTGAAGCCTTCATCCTTTACGCCGATTCTTGCTCTTGTCGGCATTATCCTTATTATGTTCACAAAGGGGAATAAGAAAAAAGACATCGGCGTTGTTTTGCTGGGCTTTGCAACTTTGATGTTCGGTATGGAAACCATGACGGGAGCGGTAGCCGGACTGAAAGAAATTCATGCATTCCAGGAAATGTTTCTAAAGTTCAAGAATCCTATTCTTGGC
>JAZSIB010000189.1:0-3161 GCA_045533585.1 Lachnospiraceae bacterium
ATATCGTAAACGTTGATTGCATTAGCAAGCGCCGTTCTTACGGTAGGAATGTTTCTTGCGGAAAGGATTACGTTCTCATCCTTCTGATCAAGAACCACCAATGCCTTATCGAGTTTCAAATTATCCATAACAGCTACCATCTTCTTGGTCTTAATCTCATCGAAGCTGATGCCGTCAAGCACATAAATCTTGTCAGCCTGTACTCTGGTAGTAAGTGCGGACTTGATAGCAAGTGCTTTTTCTTTCTTATTCATCTTGAAGGAGTAATCTCTCGGCTTCGGAGCGAATACTACGCCGCCGCCCTTCCACTGCGGTGCTCTGGTCGAACCCTGTCTTGCATGACCGGTTCCCTTCTGTCTCCAAGGCTTTCTTCCGCCGTCGCGTACTTCAGCGCCGGTCAAAGCACTCTGGGTTCCCTGACGCTTGTTTGCGAGCTGCTGAACAACCGCCATATGCATCAGGTGGCTGTTTACTTCTACTCCGAAGATCGCATCGTTGAGTTCCATGGAACCAACTTCTTTGCCTTCTATGTTATAAACTTTAACTGTTGCCATTGTCTAGTTCCTCCTTTCCCAAATCGTTTAGTTTGCCTTTACGGAATTCTTCAACATTACAAGTGCCTTCTTCGGTCCCGGAACTGCGCCCTTAACCAGAATCAGGTTCTGCTCTGCATCGATCTTAACGATCTCGAGGTTCTGTACGGTAACGCGTACATTACCCATCTGACCAGGCATGTGCTTACCCTTGAATACACGTCCCGGGCTGGTAGCAGCACCGTTGGAACCTGCATGTCTGTGGTACTTGGAACCATGCTTCATAGGTCCTCTGTGCAGACCGAATCTCTTGATTGCGCCCTGGAATCCCTTACCCTTAGAGGTACCGATTGCATCTACCTTATCGCCTGCTGCGAAGATATCTGCCTTGATTTCCTGGCCAACTGCATATTCGGATGCGTTGTCGAATCTAAACTCTTTGAGAAATCTCTTGTTTGCAACACCTGCTTTTGCAAAGTGTCCCTTCAGCGGCTTGTTCACAAGTGTCTCGCGAATGTCGCCGAAGCCAACCTGGATTGCATTGTAGCCATCGTTCTCAACGGTCTTAACCTGAACTACGGAACAAGGGCCTGCCTGCAATACGGTAACGGGTACGAATACGCCGTTCTCGTCGAAAATCTGGGTCATGCCGATTTTCGTAGCTAAAATAGCCTTTTTCATGTTTTTTTCCTCCTGTTAATCTACAGCGGACCCAAAAGCTTTCCTTTGGGTCATCCTAGATGGTCTATATGATAAACCTTAGGATTGCAATGTTAATTGTTTGTCGCTTCCTTTGCGACACGGGCTGTGCCCGTTTGACTTTTTGTCTGTCGGCTTACATTATAATAATGAAGCAAAATTATTTGGTCTTCATTTTGATGTCAATGTAAACGCCGGCCGGCATCTCGAGTCTGGTTAATGCATCAACCGTCTTCTGAGTCGGAGCGATGATGTCAATCAGTCTCTTGTGAGTTCTCTGCTCGAACTGCTCACGGGAATCTTTGTACTTGTGAACTGCACGAAGGATGGTGATGATTTCCTTCTTGGTCGGCAACGGTACCGGACCGCTTACCTTAGAACCTGTCTTCTTCACAGTTTCAACGATTTTGCTTGCAGATGCATCGATTAACTGATGATCATACGCTTTCAGGGTGATTCTCATTACTTGACTTGCCATAAAAAAAGTCGCCTCCTTTTCGCACTTAATTGCAGTACGACAAGCGGTGACTGTACACTCGCCCGTGTGTTTCCTGCTTTTCGGAAAATTAAAACCAAGAAAATCAATCTTGGCGCTGTTCAGCTCATCCCGAAAGCCGAATTTGTACACGGTTTATCTGCCCGTAGCAGAATGTGCATATGGAATATGCGGTACAGTGACTTGTCGCCAGTTTCATAACTTGACATTCGCTCCACGGAAAACCTGCTAAACTTCAGCAGCAACCTCACGCTTCTACGCTATCAACGTCACAACGTGACTTATTATATACCGCATATCCATAAAATGCAAGGACTTTTTTCACTTTTTTTCATTATTTTTTTAGAATCTTCTGCTCCCGCCGCTGTGCGAACGGCCACCGGAGCTTCTTCCACCGCCACCGGAACTTCTTCCGCCGCCGCTACTGCCGCTTGATTCTTTTGGACGGCGTATTTTTGTTACCGTAGTCCGAAGGTAATCATCCCGTCTTGCAGACAGGCCGGAATTCTGCTGATCCATATATGTGGTTGCATATACCGTCGTTTTGGTCTTTCTGTTTAACCCGATAATCAGACACACCACTGTCGATATCGCAACCGCGGTCAACAGCGAGCCAAAGAAGGACTCCGACAACACCTTACCAAGATACTCCCCTGCAATATACCGCTCGTTCAGCGGCTCGGTATAATAATCACTTTCCCCGCCATAAGCTTCCCCGTAGTCCTGTCCCGGTTCGTACTCCGTGGAAACACCCTTGTCCTGACTCATATAATATACAGTCTGTTCTCCGAAGCTCATAGCCGCTCCATAATAATCCCCCTGTGTCAGATATTCATACACCAGGTCAAGCATGTATTCAATCCTGTCATTGCTAAGCCAGAACTCACAATCCCCATACCCCTGTATGGTTACCATTCTGTCTTCCATATTAATTAACATCAGGGCAGCATTTTCCGCAAGCACATCCTCTGTATAATACAGCTCATCCTGAAAATCTTCAAGATATACCATATCCGTCTTGCCCGCCATGTTCTCTGTAGTCACAAGGATGATATCAGTTTTTGCTTCCTGTCCCCACAGATAAAACTGCCGTTCCAGTTCTTCCTCTTCTCCCGTCGTCAGCAAACCCGCGCCGTCATAGATTTTTGTCTTTTCCAGGTTTACTTTTTCCTCATTTCCCGACAATTGCTCTTCTGTCAAGGTCGATTCAACTGCGGACACCGTCAGCACCCCTTGGCACACCGACAGAAGACAAATGTACACCGCAAGTATTGACAACCATTTTTTCATTCCAATAACCACACCTTTCCGGAACTGTCATCATTCTTTTCACAAATGATGTATCTTTATCTTCCAAACTACATAATCAAGTCGGATCGTAGCCATGTCGTTCTGTGAGCCAAGGGGTTGGCTAGGACATTTGTCTTCCTAAG
>JAZSIB010000041.1:0-2162 GCA_045533585.1 Lachnospiraceae bacterium
CCTTACTACCAGAGAACTTGCTCGTATGATCGAGCGTCTCGGCATCAACTTCATCGGACTTCCGGAAGAGAAGTTTGATGAGCCGCTTGGCATCAGTACCGGTGCTGCTGTTATCTTCGGTGCTACCGGTGGTGTTATGGAAGCAGCGCTTCGTACCGCAGTTTGGAAACTGACCGGCGAGACTTCTGACAGCCCGATCGAGTTCAAGGAAGTTCGTGGTACCGAAGGCATCAAGGAAGCTACTTATGAAGTTGCTGGCCTTAAGGTTAAGGTTGCTGTTGCTTCCGGTCTTAAGAATGCAAACGAAGTTCTTACCAAGATCAAGAACGGCGAAGCTGATTACCAGTTCGTTGAAATCATGGCATGTCCGGGCGGCTGTGTAAACGGCGGTGGACAGCCTCAGGTAAGCGGCAGCGTTCGTAACTTTGTTGACGTTCGTGGTCTTCGTGCGAAGGCTCTCTACGATCAGGATGCAGCTATGCCGGTTCGTAAGTCTCACGAGAACGAAGCTGTTAAGAAGCTCTATGAAGAGTATCTTGGACAGCCGGGCAGCCACAAGGCACATGAGACTCTGCATACCACTTATGTAAAGAGAAGCATTCACTAATATTTGTCTGAATGTACAATAGAAAACAGCGGTACTACCAATCGGTGGTACCGCTGTTTTTGTAACCGCTGCTGTATTTTGGCAGCGGTTTGGCTCTGCAAAGTTGTGGGGTGGTTTTTGCTCCGCGCATCTCTGCAAAGTTGTTCAGGGTTTGGCTCCGCGGCGTCCTGCAAAGTTGCTTGGTGCCGGGTCTGCGCGGACGGCTCATTCGCAGTCGGCTGATTTCGCTCTGCTAACGCGGACACTCGTGGCTTGCCGCATTCGCGGCACTCGATCCGTCTCTCGCAGAGCGGCCATCCTGCTCATTCCCACGTCTGCTCGAACGTCACCGACGCAATCTTTGCAGGACGCAGCGGAGCAAGGATGCCATAAGAACACTTTTGAAAAGGCGGTGGGGAGCAGGGGAACCACAGTAACAGATTTTGTGAGAATGTCGTAAGAGTATGGATTGCGGTATCGTGTCAGTCTTTGATTGTAGTGGAAGAAAAAGAGGTGTATAATAGAAAAAGTGTAAAATCGAACTTATAAGGAACAGAAAATTTGAATTTGACAAAGGAGGTAATGGATATGATGAGACCGAAGGAAGTTATTTGTAAATGGGTGGATGCATTCAACAATAAGGACGCAGAAGCACTTGCAGAGTTATATGCAGAAGATGCAGTAAATCATCAGGTGTGTAATGAACCGGTTGTTGGGAAACAAGCAATTTATGAAATGTTCTTAGATGATTTTAAAAATGAAATGACAACCATTGTTGAGAATATTTTTGAAGATGGTCAGTGGGCTATTTTGGAATGGAGGGACCCCCTCGGTCTTCGCGGATGCGGCTTTTTTCATGTAGTTAAAGGAAAAATTGTATTCCAAAGAGGATATTGGGATAAACTGTCTTTTCTTAAACAACATAATTTGCCGATAGAATAACTCTCAATATGTGTAATAGTTCGATAACTTCCAATGGGTCAAACAGATGAAACTTTCAGCTTGCCGGAGCAGTTATTAAGAATTGGATTGCAAGGAATTTGCAAGGAGGAAATATATGCAGCAAAATAAGTATTTGATTTCTGAAACAACAGAGGAAGAAAGAATCGCTCTGATTAAGTCATGGATTCCGGAGGATGAGGTGATGGACGGGTGTGAGATTGATTTGTGGGAGATGTATGCAGATTATATCAATGGAACCAAAGAGATAGCGGAATGCAATGCGGCATTTCAGGCGGAGTATTATGCGGGCTAGAATTGCGGTTGAGAGGGCAGAAGTATGACGACAAGGCAGGAAGTGTTAGACTATGGGATGACGCTGTCAGGGGCTTACACCGATGCGCCGTTTCACGATGAGAATTGGGTACTGCTTCGATACAGAAAGAATAAAAAAGCGTTTGCATGGACGTATGAAAAAGATGGGCATATGTGGGTAAATGTAAAGGTTGATCCGGAATGGCGTGATTTATGGAGAAATACATATGAGGCAGTGATTCCCGGATATCATCAGAATAAGGAGCATTGGAATTCGGTTCGCTTGGATGGCAGCATACCGGATGAAGAGATAAAGAGGATG
>JAZSIB010000042.1:0-4765 GCA_045533585.1 Lachnospiraceae bacterium
AATCTGCACCTTCAAAAATCTTATCAAAATCAAAGTCCGCGATGTCAGCGTCGGCGATTGGGGAATGGGCTCTGTCGTAAACAACCTTAGATGCACGCATGGAAGCACCGGTCTCAAGGAAGTAAATACCAAGACGCTCGCCACCGTATGCGATCATGGAAGTATCTACGTTGTATTTTCTGAGTGCTGCCACTGCGCTCTCACCGATTTCATTCTTCGGAACCTTCGTTACGAAGGATGCCTGATGTCCGAAATTTGCAAGGGATACTGCTACGTTCGCCTCACCGCCGCCGTAGTTGATATCAAAACTGTCGGACTGGATAAATCTCTGATAACCCGGAGTGGAAAGACGAAGCATAATCTCGCCCATGGTAACTACTTTTGCCATAATGAATTCCTCTCTTTCAAGATATGTTATTAATTATTCTTCACTGATTACAAAACACTTATTACGCAGAAAGCAACATTATCCTGTCAACAGCATGTGTAGCTCCCTGCTTCTGTATTCACTATACAACGGATTTTATAAAGTTTCAAGCATTATTGTAAGTATTTACATTTTATTTTTCACCTAAAGTATTTATTGCCTCTCCGCTTTGTAAAAGGCGTTCTATCGAGACCTTCCGCCACGTTTTCTACCGGATTTTCTGTTTTCCTGTTTCCCGTCCGTTTTTCTGCTTGTACCGGCCTTTGATCTTCTGTCTGTGAGCTGTTTTCCGTTCTTACCTGCAGAATTCTTGCCGCCAACGGATTTCTTTCCATTTGAACCCTTGCTGCCAACGGATTTCTTTCCGTTTGCGTTCTTCCCGTACTGTTTTTCCGCCTCCGCCTTTGTTATACGCGGGCGGATCAGACACTCTTTTCCAAAGCCAATCAGGTCGGTACGTCCTGCCTTCGTAAGTGCCTCGACTACCAGTGCATGATTCTTCGGATTGCGATACTGGATAAGAGCACGCTGCAGTGCTTTCTCATGCGGCGACTTCGGCACGTACACCTCCTCCATCGTACGCGGATCGAGTCCCGTGTAATACATACAGGTCGAGACTGTGGACGGCGTCGGATAGAAGTCCTGCACCTGCTCGGGCATGTAGCCGAGCTTCTGCAGGTAGAGTGCCAGTTCTACCGCTTCCTTCAGGGTAGAACCCGGATGCGACGACATCAGATAGGGCACCACATACTGTTCCTTGCCAAGCTTCTGATTGATATCCTTATACTTCTTTAAGAACTTCTCATAGACCGCATTTTCCGGCTTGCCCATCCGCTTCAATACGGCATCACTGATGTGTTCCGGTGCTACCTTTAACTGTCCGCTCACATGATGTTCGCAGAGTTCACGGAAGAACGTACCGTCCTTGTCTGCCAATAAGTAATCAAAACGGATACCGGAACGTACAAAGACCTTCTTCACACGCGGCAGCTCCCGTAGTTTCCTGAGCAGACTCAGATAATCACTGTGGTCTACCTTCATGTTGGCACAGGGCTTCGGATACAGGCACTGCTTGTTCACACAGGCACCTGACTTAAGCTGTTTATCACACGCCGGACGACGGAAATTCGCCGTCGGACCCCCAACATCATTGATATATCCCTTGAAATCCGGTTCCCAGGTAAGCGCCTCGGCTTCTCTGAGGATGGACTCATGGCTTCTCGTTTGTATGATACGCCCCTGATGGAAAGTCAGCGCACAGAAGCTGCAGGCACCGAAACACCCGCGACAGCTCACCAGACTGAACTTCACCTCAGCAATCGCCGGAATTCCGCCTGCTTCCTCATACATCGGGTGGTAGGTTCTCATATACGGCAGCGAATACACAGCATCCATCTCTGACTGGGTCAAGGGCTTTGCCGGAGGATTCTGTATGACGAATTCCGTTTTCTTATACGGCTCTACCAGCGTCTTGCCACTGAACGGGTCGGTGTTACAGTACTGCACGTAGAAGCTTTCGGCAAACTTCCTCTTGTTCTCCGTAATTTCCTGATAAGACGGCAGCACCACCGGCTCATAGACACTTTCTAAAGACTTCGCCTTATAAACCGTTCCCGCGATAAAAGTAATGTCCTTCACCGCAAGACCACTGTCCAGCGCCTCTGCTATCTCCACGATGGACTTCTCACCCATACCGTAGGACAAGAGGTCTGCCTGTGCATCCAACAGGATGGAACGCTTCACCTTGTCACTCCAGTAATCATAATGCGCCATCCGGCGAAGCGACGCTTCGATACCGCCGATGATAATCGGAATCTTCGGGAAAGATTTGCGAATCAGGTTACAGTATACCACCGTTGCACGGTCGGGACGTTTCCCAATCACACCGCCCGGTGAATACGCATCCGTCTGGCGACGTTTCTTCGCTACGCTGTAGTGGTTCACCATCGGGTCCATATTGCCGCCGCTGACCAGGAAGCCAAGGCGCGGCTCGCCAAGCGCCCGTATCGACGCCTCATCCTTCCAGTCCGGTTGCGCGATGATACCCACCTTGTAGCCCTTGCTCTCCAGTACGCGGCTGATAATCGCAGGGCCAAAAGACGGGTGATCCACATACGCATCACCCAATATATATACGAAGTCGCACTGTTCCCAGCCACGTGCCTTCATGTCTTCTTTATTTACAGGTAAAAAGTCTCTCATTTTTCCTCCCGGACTTATCTTACTTTCACAGACTATTTCTTCAGTTGCTTCCCGTCCGAGAATGCATTTCCGACTTTTCCGCTTACTTTCAAGTAACTATTGTGAACTCCGTCATACGCAATCGCCTGAAGCTTCTCTGCATCCACCAGTCCGTCCTCTCCTAAGACAGATTCATCGGCACTGACATTTACGATCTCACCAATCACAATGCCATCTTCGTTTACCTTAATCAGCTTACATTCCAGACACATCGGAAGTTCATCAATCACCGGCGCATCCACATACTCGCTCTTCGTCGTATGGAATCCTGCCTTAGCTACCTTGTCCGGTTCATCATTACCGGATATGATACCAACATAATCCGCAGCCACAACATTCTTCACATCGGCAAAGCTCACGGTAAATGCTTTGTTTGCGCGGATATTTTTTAATGTTTTACGCTCACCTGCCAGACAAAGCATCAGCTGATTCGTATCATATACGCCTGCCCAGGCTGCATTCATTGCATTTGCATTTCCTTGTTCATCGTAAGTCCCGATAATAAATACCGGCATCGGATATACCCATGTTTTTGCCCCAAAATTTTTACGCATACCTTATCTCCTTTACAATCTATAAATTTATCTGTTTCTTCACAAACCTACTTTTATTCTACCACATAAATATTATTACGAAAACAACCAATATTCTTTTGTGTTGAACTTGCAGAATACAAAAAGAAAAGCCTTGAACTTTCGTTCAAGGCTTTTACAGGGGATGAGAGAATCGAACTCCGTTGGTAATCTCTCAAACCCGCATAAATACTGGATTTTTTCCTTGTTCCGGTGATTACAAATGATTACATGTAATCACTCACCCATATTTATTTGCTTTTTCAAGCTGTTCTATTTTTTTGTTTTCACTCTTGTTACTGAAGTAATAATATTTCCGTGTTGTAGAAATATCAACATGTCCCATCTGTTCTGCGACGATAGCATCATCAACATTAGCGTCAATAAGCATTGTCCCATATGTCTTTCTGATTTTGTGATTTGACCTGTACTTGATATTCAACGAGTTACATGTTCTTTCGAGTTTACGGCGAAATGATTGCGTTTTCAAACGCCTACCTTTTTCACAAAACAGATATTCACCCTCGCTTCGCGCTTCCATTATTAAACCGATTGTTTTTCTGGCTGCTTCAGTGATGATAACATATCTGTCACCTGCCTCCGATTTTGGAAACTCTTGAACATGATTTTCCCATTTCCCTGAAGCATTTCTATACTGGACTTCGCTTCGACAGATATGGATGCTTTTAGCCATCACATCCTCCGGCTTCAATGCACACAACTCTCCAACACGTAAACCCGTCTGAAATATGAGAAGCAGCCCAAGAGCTCTGATATCATTCTTCTGAGAAGCAAGAAATTCTGTAAGCCATTCAGCTTCACATTCTTGATATACTTCGTCTTCACTGCGCTTGGTGTTTCGCTTAAACGCTTTTTTGGAAATATCCAAGTCTCCCATAAACTCCGTAATGCTAATGTTCGTGTAGTGTTTTTTCTTTGCGCATTTGAAAATACCGTTAATTATCGTTCTTAAACCAGAGTATGCTTTCTGTGTCAGCTGCATATCAGCTATTGTACGTCGAATAAAGTATTCCAAATCCTGAGCATCTAAGTATTTGATTTTTCGGTCTGCAAATCCCTTGAAGCTTGCATTATTTGCAAAAAACCTGTCAAAGTCAGTCTTGTATCTGTCATAGGATTGTTTTCGAATCTCACCAAATTCTAGCTTTTCATCAATCCACATCTGAAAAACTTGACGGATTGTTGGCTCATTCTGCTTTTGCTTATAATGCAGACATATCAGTTTGTCGAGTTGTTCCCTTGTTCTCCTTCTAACAAGTTTTCTTTTAGTATCTTCCGGCAAGTAAGTTCTCCACTCTCCATCTTCCGACTGCCAGATTTTGTGTTCGTGCATCTCGAGAAATTTTTTCTTTTCATTCATCTCCATTTGCATTTGAACAGTGGCAACATCAATCATACCACTATCCAACACAAACTTCAACATTTCATTCGCTGTATAATCCATTCTTTCCTTTATACGTTTGAAATTACTGGTATAAAAACAAGTCGGAGGCCAAGCGGTCTT
>JAZSIB010000130.1:0-6863 GCA_045533585.1 Lachnospiraceae bacterium
GATATCAAACTGGCAATTCACCCGGATGATCCGCCGTGGAAGATTTATGGTCTTCCGAAGGTAATTACCAATGCAGAGAATATCCGTAAGTTTTTGAAGCTCTATGACAGTCCGTACAACGGTCTGACACTTTGCACCGGTTCTCTTGGTTCGGACCTGAGCAACGATATTCCTGCAATCATTGAAGAATTTGCAGGACAGGGTAGAATACACTTTGCCCATATCAGAAATATTAAGCACATGAACGAAAAGGATTTCACCGAGGTGGCACATCCGAGTGACTGTGGTGATCTTGATATGGTGAAGATTGTGAAGGCATATCATGATGCCGGCTATACCGGCTACATTCGTCCTGACCATGGAAGAATGATCTGGGGCGAGCAGGCAAGACCGGGTTACGGTCTGTACGACCGTGCGCTTGGTGTAACTTATATGCTGGGTGTATGGGAGACACTGGATAAAATTAAATAAGCTTTGATTTTGGTGAGGGCACTTGTCGTAAACATTTAGTGCGCTCAGAATGGAAGAAAGTATGAAAATTATCATTGTTGGCTGCGGTAAAGTGGGATTAACCCTAATCGAACAGCTGAGCAGAGAAGGTCATGATCTTACCCTGATTGACCAAAGCAGGGAGGTTGTTGAGTCTGTTACAAACAAATATGACATTATGGGTATGGTTGGAAATGGGGCCTCTTATCATGTACAGGTAGAAGCAGGCATTGAGGAAGCCAATCTTCTGATTGCAGTAACCGAATCGGACGAGCTGAATCTCTTATGCTGTATGATCGCCAAGAAATCCAGTAACTGTCAGACAATTGCGCGCGTACGCAATCCCGAGTACAGCAGGGATGTTAACTCCATTAAGTCCAAGCTTGGTCTTGCAATGGTTATTAATCCGGAGCATGCGGCAGCACGAGAAGCGGCAAGACTTCTTCGCACTCCGTCTGCGATTAAGGTAGATACCTTTGTAAAGGGAAGGGTTGAACTGTTGAAGCTCAAAATCGAGCCGGGTTCCGTACTTCACGGCATCCGCCTGATGGATATGTCACATAAGCTGCATTGTAATGTTCTTGTTTGTATCGTGCAGCGTGAAGATGAAGTCATTATTCCGAAGGGTGATTTTATTCTGCAGGAGAAGGATATTATCTCGATTGTCGCATCTCCGAAGAAGGCAGACGAATTCTTCCGTAAGATCGGTATGGACCATGGCAAGGTAAAGGATGCGATGATTGTTGGTGGCGGTGACCTGACCTATTATCTAACCGAAGAGTTGTTGTCCATGGGCATTAACGTGACGATTATTGAGAAGGATTTGGAACGTTGTAATTTCTTAAGTGAGCACCTTCCGAAGGCAACGATTATTCATGGTGATGGTAGTGAGCGTCAGATATTGGAGGAAGAAGGGTTTGACGGAGCAGAGGCGTTCCTGTCTCTTACCAATATGGACGAAGAGAATATCATGTTGTCTCTGTTCGTGAAGAGTCGCACGGAAGCTAAGCTGGTGACCAAGATAAATAAGATTGCATTTGATGATGTAATCGGACAGTTAGAATTGGGCAGCATCATCTGTCCGAAGCTGGTTACGGCTGAGAATATCGTGCGTTTTGTCCGCGCGATGGAGAATTCTCTTGGTATTAATATCGAAACCCTGTATCGGCTGATTGAGGACAAGGCAGAGGCATTGGAATTCCTGATTCAGAAAGGATCTCCGGTCATCGGTATTCCGTTGCAGCAGATGAAGTTGAAGAAGAACGTGCTGGTATGTTGTATCAATCATGGTGGACAGATTATTACCCCGCGTGGTTCCGACGTGATTCACGAGATGGATACTGTAATCGTTGTAACCACAGAAACCGGCTTTAGTGATATCGCAGATATTTTGGAAGACTAAGGAAAGGGTAGAAATCTGATATGAATTATTCGGCAGTTCTTCGTATGTTAGGGTATGTACTGCAGTTTGAGGCTGGATTTCTTCTGCTTCCCTGTATTGTGGCTCTGATATATCGTGAAAAAAGTGGCTTTGCTTACCTGATTATGGCAGCGGTATGCTTTATAATTGGTGCTTGCTTGAGCCGTGTGAAAGGGAAAAGTAAGAATTTTTTTGCCAAAGAAGGCTTTGCATCCGTAGCACTCAGCTGGATTGTAATGAGTCTAGCCGGCTGTATGCCGTTTGTTATTAGTGGTGAGATACCGAAGTTTATTAATGCGCTGTTTGAAACTGTTTCAGGTTTTACAACTACCGGTGCAAGTATTTTGACAGATGTAGAAGCATTATCAAAGTGCTCACTTTTTTGGCGAAGTTTTACGCACTTTGTCGGTGGTATGGGAGTACTGGTTTTTCTGCTTGCCATCCTGCCGCTTGCAGGAGGACAAAATATGCATCTGATGCGTGCAGAGAGTCCGGGACCGCAGGTTGGCAAATTAGTACCGAAAATTCGGTCTACGGCATTAATCCTTTATGCTATTTATGCAGGGATGACGGTGTTGCAATTGGTGCTTATGTTATGTGGAAAAATGCCGGTATTTGATGCAATTGCTATTGTATTCGGTACTGCCGGTACCGGTGGTTTCGCGGTAACCAATGCAGGTCTTGGTGGATACAGTTATTATATTCAGACTGTAGTTGCTGTGTTCATGATACTCTTTGGCGTGAATTTTAATGTATACTATCTGTTCCTGATTAAAAAGATGAAGCAGGCATTAAAATCAGAAGAAGTAAGATGGTATTTTGGATTTATTATAGTGTCGGTTATATTGATTACATGGAATGTCAAAGAAATGTATGAGAGTACGTATGACGCGGCACATCATGCATTTTTTCAAGTTGCAACATTGATATCAAGTACCGGATTTGCCACAGCAAACTTTGATCTTTGGCCTACAGTTTCAAAGACAATTTTAATTTTGTTAATGTTCTGTGGAGCTTGTGCAGGAAGTACCGGCGGAGGACTGAAAGTATCGCGTGTTTTGATTTTGCTGAAGTCTGTAATGCAGGAGATAAAGACATTTTTACATCCGAGAACAGTAAAGCAGACACGGATTGAAGGAAAAGTATTGGAACCGACTGTAAGGTCTTCCGTGCAAGTGTTTTTCTTTGTATACCTTTTGGTGTTTGCAATATCATTGTTTTTTGTTTCATTTGACGGATATGATTTTGAAACCTCATTCACTGCAGTGTTAGCAACAATGTCAAATATGGGACCGGGAATGGGTGCAGTAGGACCGATGTGCAATTACTCTGAGTTTTCTGTAATGTCCAAATGTGTAATGATATTTGACATGCTAGCAGGAAGATTAGAGTTGTTCCCGATGTTATTATTATTTGTTCCGGAAACGTGGAAAAGGTAAAGTAGATGAAAATAAAAAAAAATAAGAAAACACTGAGCGCATTTCAGATTATAATTATTGGATTCATTATGGTGATACTGTTGGGAACAGTTTTACTTATGCTTCCGCTTGCTTCACAAAGTGGAAAGGTAACTTCTTTTTTCGATGCTCTTTTTACTGCGACCTCAGCGGTCTGTGTAACCGGGTTGGTGGTGCAGGATACAGCTACATATTGGTCCTATTTTGGACAGGGCGTTATTCTGTTGCTGATTCAGATTGGCGGTATGGGGGTTGTAACCGTCGGAGCTTCATTGATGCTGCTGTCGGGGAGAAAGATATCCTTTATGCAACGGAACATCATACAGGAGGCAGTATCAGCCCAGCAAGTGGGCGGAATTGTTCGATTAATCCGTTTTATCGTAATAGGAACTTTGGGCATCGAGTTGTTTGGCGCATGTGCAATGATGCCTGTCTTTTGTAAGGATTTTGGCGTAAAAGGCATCTGGATGAGCTTTTTCCATTCGATTTCTGCGTTCTGCAATGCCGGGTTTGATTTAATGGGCGTAAATGCAAAGTTCTCTTCCCTTACAAGCTATGTATATCATCCCGTAATCAATGTTGTAATTATGCTCTTAATCGTAATTGGTGGTATTGGCTTTTTGACTTGGGAGGATGTGGTAGTTCATCGGCATCATCTGAAAAAGTATCGCGTACAGACGAAATTGATTCTGCTGGTAACGGCTGTGTTGATTTTGGTTCCGGCGGTCTTTCTCTTCTGTTTTGAGATGAATGAATTACCAATATCAAAACGAATTTGGACGGCTTTGTTTCAGGCAATTACCCCTCGTACGGCAGGGTTTAATACGATAGATTACAGCCGAATGTCAGAGGCAGGGGTGGGAATCACGATTTTCCTCATGTTGATTGGCGGAGCTCCGGGCTCAACGGCAGGCGGTATGAAGACAACGACGGTAGCGGTATTGTTCGCAAATGTAAAATCCGTCTTTTGCCAAAAGAAAGAAACGGAGATTTTGGGACGAAGCATCGAAGATGATACGATAAAAAAAGCAGCAACGATATTGTTGATGTATGTTACGCTGTTTTTCTGTGGTGGTGTTTTGATGAGTATTCTGGAAGGATTACCAATGATGACCTGTTTGTTTGAAACGGCATCGGCGGTTGGTACGGTGGGACTGACACTAGGCATTACGCCGGGACTGGGCATTGTTTCAAGAATTATGCTTGTTTTTCTGATGTTCTTTGGAAGAGTTGGGGGATTAACATTGATCTATGCAGCGGTTTCAAGTGTGAACAGTAACTTGGCTAAATTGCCGAAAGAAAAAGTAATGGTTGGATAAGGAGTGTGTATGAAAAAATCAGTTTTACTTATTGGTCTTGGTCGCTATGGAACGCATGTTGCCAGGGAACTGAGTGAGTTGAATCATGATGTGTTGGCGGTTGACCGAAATGAGGAGCGAATAAACGGTGCAATGCAGTATGTTACCAGTGCACAGATTGGAGATAGCACCAATGTGGAGTTTTTACGTTCTCTGGGCGTGGATAATTTTGATGTTTGCATCGTAACAATCGGAAAGGATTTTCAAAGTTCTTTGGAGACGACATCATTGCTGAAAGAATTGGGTGGAAAACTTGTAGTATCCCGTGCCGCAGCGGATGTTCAGGAAAAATTCCTTTTACGCAATGGTGCAGATGAAGTTGTTTATCCGGAAAAACAGTTGGCAAAATGGACCTCCATTCGTTATACGGCAGAGCATATTTTGGATTATGTTGAATTAGATGCAGAGCATTCAATCTTTGAGGTAGTCATTCCGGAAAAATGGATTGGAAGAAAAGTCGGTGAAATTGATATTCGTAGAAAATATAATATCAATATTCTGGCAACAAAAGTAAACGGAAAAATGGATTTGGCTGTTACGCCGGAAACTGTTTTGTCTGAGAATAAGACGATGCTTGTGTTTGGCGAAGACAAAGATTTGCAAAAATGTTTTCGCATCTAAAGCATTAGTATCCGCCGTCAAATCCGAGTATCTGTCCGGTGCAGTACGAACCGGCAGAAGCAACCGTAGCGATAAACGCAGCTGCTTCCTCAGCAGTAGCAATGCGTCCGGCAGGAATATAGGAGTCTGCAAAGTCCTGTATTTCTTCCGGACTTAATTTTGCGTTCATATCGGTATCGATGAAACCGAAAGATACGGTATTCACCTGAATGTTCGATGGGGCAAGCTCCTTTGCCAGTGCCTTGGTAAAGCTGTTGATGGCACCCTTTGTTGCGCTGTAGGCTACTTCACAGGAAGCACCGTGGGTTCCCCAGATGGAAGAGACGTTGATAATCTTGCCACCGTGTTGCAGCATCATCGGGATGACTGCGCGGCAGCAGTAGAAGACAGAGGACAGATTCGTATCGAGAACGGTATGCCATTCGGAATCAGTCATATCCTGCAGTAAACCGGTATAGGAGATACCGGCATTGTTAATCAGAAGGTCTACGGATAAGTCCCTTGCTTTGATGGTATCGAAAAGACGGCTTACCTCTGCAGAATCCGAGATGTCTGCCTGTATGGGAAGTACTGCGGCACCGCGGGCAGTGATATCTGTAGCAAGCTCGTTTAATCGATCAATATTTGATTTGCATACAAGGATGAGGGTGTTATCCGGGGTGGCAAACTGCAGTGCAGTGGCACGACCGATGCCGCGGGAAGCGCCGGTAATCAGAATAGTAGACATAAGGGTATCCTTTCTGATAAAATATATATAAGAATATTATATACCATAATAAAAGAAGGAAACAAGAGGGGAAATACAATGGAGTTTGAATGGTATTGGCCTGCAAAACAGATGGGGTATGTAAGAGATGTTTCGGAAGAATATAGTGATGGAGCGCGTCATCTGGAAGTGTCTGCAAAGGTAGATGACGTATTTATGATTCTGTTTTTATCATTGATTCCCTTATGCTTTCTGCTGGGATTCCTGCTCCGGTGGATTCTGGTGAAAAAGAAGAAAGATACTTTGGCTAAGAATGTGGTATGGGGGATTGCCATTGCTATGTTTGCCTATGCAGTGTCGCTTGCGGTAGGAATCGGTCCCTATATTAAGTTTTATCCAAAAGGCAGCGGGTTCTTGGACTTGTCAGTGATTGAACATATTATAGAAGGAATATACTGTGGCGGACTGGGGGCAATCCTGCTTCTGGGGGGAAAAACAGGCGCAAAGATTGCTGCACGTTAAGAGAAGAATCTGGTGTTTTGGCACTGTAAAACATATAGAAAATATGTAAGAAAAAAACATCAAAAAAATTTTACGATTTGTGTTGGCAAATAAGAAAACTTATAGTATATTATGTCTTGCGCAAGGCAAACGGCGCAATGCGCAAGGGGAACCGAGCAAAACTTAATAAATGCACGAGTGGCTCAGTGGTGGAGTATCGCCTTGCCAAGGCGAGGGTCGCGGGTTCGAATCCCGTCTCGTGCTCTTCTCGAATGAAGCGGAAAACCTTAAAAATAAGGCTTTCCGCTATT